>CAYXXW010000008.1:24066-25957 GCA_964469115.1 uncultured Melioribacteraceae bacterium | reverse complement strand
AAATTATACAAGAAATAAGAGAAACCATTCTAAAGTGTAACGGAGAAATTCATTTTGGGAAAAAGGTTACTGATTTTATTATTAACAATAATAAGATTGCTGGAGTGATGGTTAATAATGATGAAGAGATTATTGGTAAATCAGTAATATTAGCAACTGGTCACTCTGCTCGAGATATATATGAAATTTTTAGAAAAAGAGAATTAGCAGTTGAGGCAAAACCTTTCGCCATGGGTGTAAGGATTGAACATCCTCAAGCGCTTATTGATTCAATTCAGTATCACTCAAAAACTCGTCATGAAAATTTACCAGCATCAAATTATAGTTTGGCTTGCCAGGTTGATAATAAAGGAGTTTACTCATTTTGTATGTGTCCTGGCGGTATTGTTATTCCTGCGTCAACTGAAGAAGGGGAGTTGGTTCTAAATGGAATGTCAGTCTCAAAAAGAAATTCACAATTTGCAAATTCCGGACTCGTTGTAGAAGTTAATGAAAAAGATTGGAAACACTTAAAAGCGCATGGCAAGTTTGCAGGACTTATGTACCAGAAGGAAATTGAGCAATTGGCATTCCGGTCGGGTGGTGGAGGACAAGTCGCTCCAGCACAAAGAATTACTGATTTTGTTTATAAACGTATTTCTAAAACTATCCCCAAAAATTCTTACCTTCCCGGAACTTTATCATCCCCGCTACATGAAATATTACCTCAAAATATTTCTCAAAGATTGAGAAAGTCTTTACAAATATTTAACAAAAGAATGAAAGGCTACTTTACAGATGAGGCTCAAATTTTAGCAGTGGAATCAAGAACAAGCTCACCATTAAGAATTCCAAGAGACAAGGAAAGCCTTATGCACACTCAGATTCATGGTTTGTTTCCTGCAGGAGAAGGTGCCGGTTATGCAGGAGGAATTGTCTCTGCTGCAATTGATGGTGAAAGATGTGCTGAGAAATGTGTGGAATATTTAATTCAGTAAAAATTAGAATAAATATTATCTGGTTTTATGCAAAGATTAAATAATAAAAAGATTTCTCGCGAAATGCATGTTCGAAATGACAAAACTATTATTTGGAACAGATAAAATTATTCAGCCAATCAATCATTCTATTTCAATAAACCAATCACTTCGTATTTTTATTCATACAAACTATTAATATCAGCATTACAAATATCACAAAATAAATCTGCCATCTTTTCTGTTACCGCTTTAAAGAATTTTTCACCTTTATCTTTTGTTGCAAGCTTTGGATTTCCGACGCCAGTATCTTCGCTTATTTGTGACCATTTTCGTTCAGCCCAAACCCAGCCTTCTGAAAAAGCTTTAATTTTATTTTTCTTTTCTTTTCCCAAACCCCAATTATCTTTTGGTAAAACTAGTTCTGGTTTTAGGTAAAGCATTAAACTTGTTTCCATTTCTTCTGCATGGTCACCCGAGTGTTTAAAAAATAATTTTCTATCAATCGATTGAAACCAGTTAGTTATACATATAAACATTTTTGGAAATATTAATCCTAATTCTCTAACCATAGATTTAAAATCATTTCCACCATGACTATTAAAAATTAATAGTTTGTAAATTCCTTGTCGGTTAAGTACTTCAATCACATCTTTTAGAATTGCAAACTGAGTACTTGGATTTAAGTTTATATCAAGTAAAATATCGGACTGACCAGTATTTACGCCAAAAGGAATGGTCGGCAGGACTATTACTTTGGCTCCTTTTTCTGCTGCTATTCTAGCTGATGCTGCAGCAAGAAAATCTGATTCAAATATATCTGTCCCATAAGGCAAATGATAATTATGTGCTTCTGTTGCGCCCCAAGGTAAAATTGCTAAATCAAATTTTGCATCTTTAATATTTTTCCAATGTGAATTTTTTAGAATATAAGG
>CAYXXW010000008.1:20945-23966 GCA_964469115.1 uncultured Melioribacteraceae bacterium | reverse complement strand
GCAATATCATTTGTTCCTGCAAGAATAACTACGATTTTTGGCTTTAAGTTAATTACATCTTGTCTAAATCTTAAAAGCATCTGCAGAGTAGTCTGTCCACTAATTCCTCGATTAATATATGACTTGTCTTTAAAAAACTCGGGACAGAATTGACTCCAACCCTCAGTAATAGAATTTCCCATGAATACTACTCGGTTTTCATTCTGTGAAGGTAAGCCAAGTTTTTCGTTCTCATTTCTAAATCTATTTAAGTTTGCCCAATCTTGAGCGTCTGTAATTTGTGTCATAATTAGAATAAGTAATAGTTGGAGTAATAATTTTTTCATGATTAGGATTTTATGATGTAATTTTTAGTATTGGAAATAATCTAAAGTGAGTAAATTTTAATTACTTAATTTTTTCAAATGAAAAAATTATTTCATTTTTATCATCCGAAATTATTGCGGTCAATATATCCTTAACAAATGAATATTCAATAGATTTGGGAAATTCATTTAACATATTTTCACAGATGAATGAATCTTCTGAAATGTTTGTGAATTCAAAAATTGTTGCAAATTCATTGACTCCTGTAACCTCTAACTGCCAACTATCATAAATCTTTATGATTCTTAATTGCTCCTTAAAAATTGTATCATTGTATGCTAGTGTAAATCCTTCTCCAATAAATTCAGTATTTGACTTTTTCTTCCAATTCTCAAAAGTCTTTTTATCTACCTCATCATTTGTTCTTTTCCAATTTCCAACAATCCAGTCTAATTGACTTTTATAATTATCATCTTTAATGGAATCGGTTTGCTGATTTTGATTGCACGAAATAAGTAAAATAAACATAATTAATAAAGCTTTACTGAATAAAATATTAATTACCATAAACATATTCCTAATTCTCATGATATTTTTTTGTAACTATTTTTTAATATAAATATATTATTATCAGGATCTTTCTCATCAGTTTTTAAACAATCTCGTTTAAAATCATTTTTCATCAACAAATTTGTTGAAGCAATATTGTTTTTGTTTGTATAGGCCTCAATAGAATCAAGTTTTAGAGTGTTAAATGAAAATCCAACTACCAACTTAATTGCTTCATTCATAATCCCTTTACCATGAAAATGTGGATTTAATTCATAACCTATTTCAGCGGTAAATTTATCATTTGAAAAATTCCATAAGCAAATTGTCCCTATCAACTTTGGGTATTCAACCAATGAAATAGCCCAATAAATCAATTCATTATTATTTATATCTTCGTTAAGATCATTTATAAATAATGATACTTCATCAATGGTTTTTGGTCTAAGACGAGAAATAAATTTCATATTTCTTTCATCAGTTCTTAGAAAGAATATTTCTTGCTTATCTGATTCGCTGAGTTGACGTAAAACTAATCGCTCGGTTTGAAGTTGCGGAAAAGGGAAGAAGTTAAATTTGTTCATGATAATTCAATTCAAAATTTTGAATTAATATTTAATCTCTAAACTTGAACCCAAGTTCAGCCAATAGCAGCTTAGCTTCTTCCGCAATCACTTTTGACTCAAATGATATTCTAAATGTACCGCCGTTTCCTTCTCTAATCTTTAACAGTTCAATGTCCTTAATATTTATATCTTTTTTAAAAAGTTTTGTGGAAATTCTACTGATCACACCCGGTTCATCTTTAACAAATATGAACACATCATGCACAGGTGTTAAAAAACCTTTACTGTTTTTTGGTATTTCGTCTCTACTTTTTCTAGCCGATTCAAAATATTCAGCTAATTTTATAGGATCATTTTTACCAATCCATTTTTTCACATTTTGCAATTCGAAGGCAAATTCATCTATTGCTGTAAGAATTTGAGCTTTATTTTTCTGAATAACAGCATCCCAAATATTAAAATCACTCGATGCAATTCTGGTTAAGTCCCTAAAACCGCCCGCTGCAAGATCAAGGAAATTATATTTATCTGTTTTTAATGAAGCTGTGTTAACAAGTGTTACAGCCAAAAGCTGTGGAAGGTGACTAACGCTCGCTGCAATTACATCATGCTGTTTTGCCGGAATAACTAAAATATTTGCGCCAAGCAACTCGATCACAATTTTGAATTCATTCAGCAGCTTATTTTTAGAAAGATCTTCAGTTACAATATAGACGGAGTTTTCAAAAAGGAGAGGATCGGAATTATCAAAACCACCTTCCTCTTTACCTGCCATTGGATGTCCGCCAATATAAATACCTTTGCTGGCTATCTGTTCCCATTCTTTTTGAAAAACTAATTTTATGCCGGAAACATCAGTTATAATTGTGTTTTCATTTAAGTGGGGAGAAAGAGATTTAAAATACTGGAGATTCAATTCAAGTGGTAAGCATAAAAAAATTAAATCAGAATTTATTGCATCTTCCAGTTTTTCAAGAGAATTATCTATAACGTTTTGTTCTTTTGCTTTTTCTAAAACCGGAGTTTTATCAAAAGCGGAAATATGAAAATTTCTATCACTGTTCTTAAGCGCTTTTGCTATTGAGCCCCCAATTAAACCCAAGCCTATGATTGATATTTTATTAATATGTGTGTTCATAAATAGTTAAAAAGATTACAGACTACCTTTTCCCGAAAGTTCACAAAGTTTTAGTGACATTACTATTATTGAATAAGTTAATTAAATAGTTTTGCCAATTGCATGAGCAATTTCTCTTAGTTCTTTCATTAATTGTAAATAAGTATCAGGCAGGAGCGCTTGCGGTCCGTCTGATAATGCATTCTCCGGGTCGTGATGAATTTCAATCATTAATGCATCTGCTCCCGCAGCAACTGCTGCTCTTGCCATCGGAGGTACCTGGTTTCTTAATCCAGTGGCATGCGATGGATCTGCTACTACAGGCAAGTGACTTTTTTGATGAACAACCGGAATAGCCGAGAGATCGAAAGTATTTCTTGTGTATGGTTCAAATGTTCTAATTCCTCTTTCACAAAGAATTACATTATTATTACCACCTGCTAAAATATACTCTGCTGACATTAACCATTCTTCAATTGTTGA
>CAYXXW010000008.1:3850-20845 GCA_964469115.1 uncultured Melioribacteraceae bacterium | reverse complement strand
CGTGGTTTGAAAGCACCGCCTCTTAATATTTTTGCTCCAGACCTTGCCACAATCTCTGCCAGTTTAAAAATTTGTTCTTCACTTTCTATGGAACATGGACCTGACATAACGGCAATATGATCACCTCCAATTTCCACATCTTTAATTTTTATTATTGTCTTTTCTTCCTTGAAATTTCTACTGGCAAGTTTAAAGGGTGATGTAACTCTATATACATCAGCCACACCTTCTAAAATTTTCACCTTCCGAATATCAAATCCGGGTTTAACCCCAATTGCACCTAATATTGTTCTCTGCACTCCGGAAGATTCGTGAATTTGAAAACCGAAATCTTCTAGATGCTGTTTTACATTTTTTACTTGTTCTTCAGTAGCATTGTTCTCAAGAATTACAACCATTTTATATTAGTCCTTTATAATTTAATCGTGATATTTTTTTTCACCGGCTACAATAGCCAAATCTAAATAATCTTCTTTTGATGGAATTGCACATGAATAATCTGCACTATAAGCACAGTAAGGATTATAAGCCAAATTAAAATCAATTGTATAAATATGATCTTTATTTGAACTCAATTCAAAGTTTAAATATCTGCCGACTCCATATGTTTCTTCATTAGTAGTTTTATCAGTAAAAGAAATACTATGATATATCGAACCATCACTGCCGTTATTCTCATAAACATTTAACTTAAAATCTCTTTCATCTTTTTTGAAAGGGAGGAAACCAAATCTTACTGCAGAACGTTCTTCGCCTTTAGTCCCGAATATTTTTATAGTATCCTTCTTTTGATACTCTTCAAGTTTGCTCTCAAAAACGAACGATGGATTAACATCAAAATAATTTAACCCATGGAAAGGAACCTTTTCTTTCAAATTAAAAGGTGAATTTGAATCGCCTTTCATTCCGAGATCAATTTCTTTCCGTTCCTCTTCAATATTAGAGATATATTGTTTCTCTTCTTCAGTGTAATTATTGCATGAAAAAACTGCAAACACAAATAAGGTTGATAAAATAAGAGCTAATCTATTCCTCATTCTTTCCCTTTTTTACTTTTCTCTTTAATTCATTGAGTCTGTTTAGAGCTTCAATCGGTGTCATTTGATCAACCGAAATTTCTGAAATTTCATCTCTTAATTCATCATCCTTCATTTCAAACAAACTTATTTGGTACTCATCATTTTTAAATTTCTGAATTTTTCTTTTCTTTATTTCATAAGGAGTTAATTCTTTATCCTCAAGATTTAATAAAATTTGCTTTGCTCTTTTAGTTACAAAGTCAGGTAATCCAGCCATTTGTGCAACTTGTATTCCGTAGCTGTGATCAGCTCCACCCGAAGATACTTTATGAAGGAAAATTACCTTGTCATCATATTCTCTAACTTCAACTTTAAAGTTTTTTATTCGTGGGAATATATCAGCCATCTCGTTAAGTTCATGATAATGAGTAGCAAATAAAGTCTTAGAATTAACATTAGGATTTTCATGTAGATACTCGGTAATTGCCCATGCAATAGAAAGTCCGTCAAAAGTACTTGTCCCTCTACCAATTTCATCAAGCAGAACTAAGCTTTTATTTGTTGCATTATTCAGAATATTTGCTGCTTCCTGCATCTCAACAAGAAATGTACTCTCACCGGCTGAAATATTATCACTTGCACCAACTCTTGTATAGATTCTATCAACAATTCCAATACTTGCGCTTTCAGCAGGTACAAAGGAACCGATTTGTGCTAGCAAAACTATTAATCCAAGCTGACGCAAATAAACAGATTTGCCTGCCATATTTGGGCCGGTAAGTATTATAATTTGACAATCTGAATTACTCAGTTGATAATCATTTGGTGTAAACTTTTCTCCGGCTGGTAATATTTGTTCGACCACCGGATGACGCCCTTGAATAATTGCTATTTCCTCACAGTCAGTAATTTCCGGTTTAACATAACCGTAACTTGACGCACATTCAGCTAAGGATAAGTAGCAA
The DNA here is from genome assembly GCA_964469115.1 of uncultured Melioribacteraceae bacterium. Taxonomy (GTDB): domain Bacteria; phylum Bacteroidota; class Ignavibacteria; order Ignavibacteriales; family Melioribacteraceae. The sequence goes on along the minus strand of CAYXXW010000008.1, from coordinate 18,861 downwards.
TCTAACATTCCAATAAGTTGAGCATTTTTTTGAATTTTTTCAGCCTCATTTGCAACAGCGAGTCTTACTTCATTAAATAATCGGTATTCTAGATTACCAATATTTTCTTCCGCATTAAGAATCTTATCTTCATACTCTTTTAGCTCTGGTGTAATATAACGTTCGCTATTCACTAATGTCTGTTTACGAACATAATTATCCGGAATTTTATTTTTATGAGTATTGCTTATTTCGATGTAATAGCCAAAAACTTTATTGTAGCTTACTTTTAATGATGAAATATTTGCACGCTCTCTTTCGGTCTTTTGCAGATTGGCGATCCAATTTTTTGCATTAAGTGAAAGATCACGCAATTCATCAAGTTCGGGACTAAAACCGGTTCTGATAATTCCACCGTCGTTTATAGATATTGGCGGATCATCTGCAATTGCAAGCTCAACTTTCTCAAAAACATCGTCAAGATCTAAAAGTTTAGAATTAATTACTCCTAAAACTTCCGAATTTGATTGATCGAGCAATTGTTTAACAAGAGGAATTTTCCTTAAGGAATTTTTAAGGTAAACCAATTCTCTAGGATTTGCACGATTAGTGCATACTTTAGAGACTAATCTTTCTAAGTCACCAATCTCTTTAAATTCATTTTGAAGGTTATTTCGTAAATTTTTATTCTTGAAAAAATCCTCAACACATTGGAGCCGTTTTTCAATCTGATCTTTATTTCTTAAAGGTGCATTTATCCATTTCTTTAAAAGTCTTGCTCCCATTGCAGTTTTAGTTTTATCCAAAACTGAAATTAGTGAACCTTCACTTTGACCCTCTTGAATGGTGTAAAGTATTTCAAGATTTCTCTTTGTAGATAAATCCAAATACATATAATCAGAAGGATTATGAAGTGAAATTTTGGTTATGTGTGCAAGGTTAGACTTTTGAGTATCGTTTAGATAATGAAGAATTGCACCAGCTGAAATTATTCCGCTGCTTAATTTTTCAATGCCAAAACCTTTTAATGTCTTCGTTTTGAAGTGTTCTTGCAACGTATCTTTTGCATATTCATTATTGTAAACCCAGTCATCAATCTTTGTAACTTTAATTTTTAATTGCTGGCGTTCAATTAAAACTTCTATTTCATTTTTTTGTTTTTTAGATACAATAATTTCTGCGGGAGCAATTGTTTCAATCTGTTCCGGAATTTTAAGAATTGAAGTCTCAAAAGCAAAAAACTCTCCTGTAGAAATATCACAATATGAGATTCCTGCAGAATTTTCTTCAAGAAAAACTGAGGCCAAATAATTGTTCCTTTTATGATCAAGAAGTTTATCGGAGAATACAACTCCAGGTGTTACAACTTCAACTACCTCTCTTTTAACGAGTCCTTTTGCAAACTTCGGATTTTCAACTTGCTCGCAAACAGCAACTCTGTATCCTGCTTTAACAAGTTTTGGAAGGTAATTATCAATTGCATGATGAGGGAAACCTGCAAGCGGTACTTCACCGGCTTTGCCATTAGCACGTTTTGTTAAAGTAATACCTAGAACACTTGATGCAGTCTTCGCATCCTCTTCAAATGTCTCAAAAAAATCCCCAACCCTAAACAATAAAATTGTATCAGGATGATTATTTTTAATTTTATGAAATTGGGCCATTAATGGCGTTGCAGACATTATAAATTATTCACTTTAATATTATTTCTAAACTTAAAATATACCCTAATATGTATTATTTATCAATTTAGGCTACTTTTTCAATTTTTGCTTATTAACTTAAAAATTGTGTTAATGCAAAATGTTGAATAAAATTGTATTTAATTTAAAAGAAGTTGATTTACTAAATAACTATATTTAGAAATAAATTTAATCTCATTATTTTACAGTGACTATGGAAATAATAAACAAATCTTTTGAGCCAGTCTTTGAATTTCACGTTGCAAAAAAAATTAGAGAAAAATATGACTTGGATGAATCTTTTTTCTCATTGAACGGTAATGTTATTTTTGCAAATTTTTACCAAGTAAGATTATTCGTTCAGAAATTAAACGACAAACGTAATATTTCGGAACATGTTTCTCCTGGTGAAATAAATGGCGCAGGGCTTTTAGATGAGATTTATCATTTATCCATTAAAAATTATGTGAGGCGGAATTACCCCAATGCATTTTCTTCTGCCATTTCTGATCTCGAACTAAAGTTAGGCGAAGAGAAGTTTGATAAATTACTATTAGATTTTATTAAAAAATTCCCTCCTAAGAAAGTATATAAAAATGAGGAAACCGAAACTGAGTACTTAAATGGTAAAACTGAGGGAGTAACTAACAGAGAAATTTTAATAGAGGAATTAATTCTTCTACATATCTCAAATAAAAATCCAGCACTTAAAAAGTTAAAAGAATTATTCGATGAAAATCATTTTGATGAAAAGTTAGTCTATAAAAATGCAATTACCAATTTGAGAGATTTTTTTAAGAAAGAAGAACTTAAAATTGGAATTACAAACAGTGATCTATTTGACTTCTTAAGCCTGCCTTTCTTAAAATATTCATCAAGTATTTGGGATCAGTTGGAATATATTAAAAATGAATGGGGAATACTTATTGATGAAGCATTGCTGATGAAAATTCAAAGCAGCAAGGATCTTTTTGTTGAGAGTATTAAATTTGAACCAAACTTTGGCGGCGGAGGCGGAGCCCCAACCATTGTTCCTAAATATAAAGGACAACTGCTTGATGCTGATCATTTAGTTATTGGGAAATCCCGGTTTAAATATGCTGAAGAATCTTCTTACGAATATGAAGAAAATGAACAGTTCACACCCGACGTAAATTGGATGCCGAACCTAGTTTTAATTGCAAAAAATATTTATGTATGGCTTGATCAGTTAAGTAAGAAATATCAAAGAGAAATAAAAACATTAGATCAAATTCCTATCGAGGAGTTACAGCTTTTAAGAAGCAGAAATATTAACGGACTTTGGCTTATTGGAGTTTGGGAAAGAAGTTCTGCATCTAAAAGAATAAAACACTTAATGGGAAATATTGATGCGGTTGCTTCAGCTTATTCATTATTTGACTATGAAATTGCTCACGACTTAGGTGGTGAGAATGCATATCATATTTTTAATCAGCGAGCAAAAGAAAGTGGGATTAGATTAGCAAGTGACATGGTCCCAAATCATACAGGTATTTATTCCAGATGGATGAAAGAACATCCCGATTATTTTATTCAATTGGATTATCCTCCATTCCCAAATTACCGATTTACAGGAGAAAATCTTTCTGAACATCCCGATTTCGAAATAAGAATTGAAGATCAATACTTCCAGATGAAAGATGCTGCCGTTGTTTTTGAACGAAAGGATTTAATAAACGGTCAGACTAAATATTTTTATCATGGAAATGACGGCACAAACATGCCTTGGAACGATACAGCACAACTGGATTTACTTAAGCATGAAGTTAGGGAAGCTCTGATTCAAAAAATATTTGATGTTGCCCGTAAATTTAGTGTTATTAGGTTTGATGCTGCAATGACATTAGCAAAAAAACATTTTGCCCGACTTTGGTACCCGCAGCCCGGAAAAGGTGGGGATATTCCTTCGAGAGCTGACTTTGCTATGAGTAGGAAACAATTTGATGAATTTTTTCCCAAAGAATTTTGGCGAGAAGTGGTTGATAGAATAAATAGAGAAATGCCAGAAACACTTTTACTGGCTGAAGCATTCTGGCTTATGGAAGGTTATTTTGTCAGAACTTTAGGAATGCACAGAGTTTATAATAGTGCATTTATGAATATGATGATGAACGAGGAGAATGCCAAGTATAGAGAACTAATAACAAATACACTTGAATTTGAACCGGAAATTCTAAAAAGATATGTAAACTTTATGAGTAATCCGGATGAAGAAACTGCAATTGACCAATTCGATAGCGGTGACAAATATTTTGGCGTTCTTGTTTTGATGTGTACACTTCCTGGTCTGCCAATGTTTGCTCATGGTCAAATTGAAGGGTTTACTGAAAAATACGGAATGGAATATAAGCGTGCTTACTACGATGAACAGCCTCAGCAATGGCTTGTAGAAAGACATGAAAAGGAGATATTTCCAATACTTAAAAAAAGATTTGTTTTCTCGGAAATCAATAATTTTTGGATATATGATTTTGTTGATCAATCGGGTAAATTGAATGAAAATGTGTTCATCTATTCTAATGAAGCATTTGGTGAAAAAGGATTAGTAATTTTTAACAATAGTTTTCAATCGTACTCAGGCTTTTTTTCACACTCACGTCAGAAGCTTACAGGAAATTCTTCTAGCTCAAATAGTCTTAACAACACACAAATAGCACATAGACTAGGAATTCAAAAGAGCGATTTTCATTTTTACATTATGCGTGATATAACTACTGGACTTGAATATCTTTATAATGGGAATGATCTTCATTCAAAAGGACTGTTCCTAAATCTTAGTGGATATGAATATAGGGTTTACCTTTACTTTGAAGAAATATTTGATCCAAGCGGGGAAACGTACAAATTTTATAAAAAGAATTTTGGTCTTGGTGTAAATAATATCAAAAAAGAATTGGGCAAAATTAAACTTAGTTCAATGCATAAAGCTTTCGAAAAAGTGTTTTCAAAAGAAATAATTGGTTTACAGCTCGCATTAATTGAGGAAAAGAAGTTAACAGTAAAAAAAATGAATCCTCTTGAACAAAAATCGAGAAAAAATTTAACAAAATTAGTTGTTGAAATATCTAAAAATTTTAGAGTTGTAGAAGATTTTGAAGAAGAGAATAAAAAAATTGTGGAAAGCACTGATGACTTTGTTAGAACTATAAATAATCTTAATGTAGAGCTAAATAAAGTTAAGAACAAAAGCGGTACTAAGAGTGCAATCCAAAAGAAAAAAGATAAAGAATTATTAAAACTCTTATCCTTTAAAGCAAATGATAACCTAATAATAAATAGTATTTATAGAACAGTTCAGGGATTAAAAAACCTCTTCAAAGATGATGAGGATCTTTCTAAAAATTACATTTCTGAGTTAATGCTTACGAATCCTATTAAGAAGATATTAAAAGACCATCTAAAAAATATTGAAACTTTACCAACAAAAATACTATTGATAAATATTCTTCTTCAATTGGAAGAGAAGATTGAGGAATGGGATAGTATTCCTGAAGACTTTCTAACACAAAGAAGCAATAAAAAATTATTAGAAATTTTAGTCTCAAATAATAAAACATTCTTAAAAGACTTTTTTGACCGTGAATTGGTAAATACTTTTTTGGGAGTGAATCATTATGAAGGTAAGAATTACTTCAGTAAAGAAAGTCTAGAAGATTTTGTTGATCAATTATCTGTTCACATTATTATTGTATACAATAAAATTCTTATGAAAAAAATAAAAACTAAAACTAAACAGATAAGTGAACTTGAAAGATTTTCAAAAAAAGTATTTGCTCTAAGTAATTACATTAAAAAATCAGCCAAAGAAAGTGGTTATTTATATGATGAATTTTTAGATGTCATATTTTTTACTAGTCACAAAAAAGTTATAAAAAAGAGAAAAAAATAGATTTTATATAGAATTTTAAGAACATTTGATCACACAAAATCAATTTGCCGCTTTACATTTCAAAAAAAATGACAAAGAGGTTTCATTTTAGATTTATTAGATTTATTTTTACACATTATTTTATTCAACCTAACCTCATAAAAGGAGATAACACGTGGTTATAGCTATTCCCAAGGAAATTCTTCCTGGCGAAAACCGAGTCTCCATAGTTCCGGATGTTGCTTCCAAACTTATCAAGAAAGGATTTATTATCCATGTAGAACAAGGTGCTGGGAAAAATGCCGGTTTTACTGATGAGCAATATTCTGAAGCTGGAGCAAAGTTATTCAGTTCGCTGGAGGAATTATACTCTTCAGCGGAAATTGTACTTAAGGTGCAAAGACCAATTGATCATCCCGCAAAGGGAAAACATGAACTCGATCTAATGAAGGAAGGTACACTTTTAGTTGCACTTCTTTATTCATTACACTATCCGCAAGTTGCAAAACATTGTGCAGAAAAAGGCATAAATGTTATTTCTATGGATGCTATTCCTAGAACAACACTTGCTCAAAAGATGGATGCTCTGAGTTCGCAAGCCAATATTGCTGGATATAAATCAGTGCTAATGACTGCAAATGTATTAGGAAAAATATTTCCTTTAATGATGACTGCTGCCGGCACAATTCAGCCCGCAAGAGTTGTGATTATGGGAGCTGGTGTTGCAGGACTCCAAGCACTAGGTACTGCTAGAAGATTAGGTGCTATTGTTGAAGTTTCTGATATTCGACCATCTGCAAAAGAAGAAGTTGAAAGTCTAGGTGGAAGATTTATTGCAGTAGATACTGATGAAAATATGCAGGATGCCGGAGGTTACGCAAAGGAAGCATCAGAAGAATTTCTGCAGAAACAGAAAGCATTATTATTCAAACATATCACAAATGCTGATATTGTAATTACAACTGCATTAGTTCCTGGAAGAAAAGCTCCGGTTTTAGTTACTGAAGAAATGGTGAAAGCAATGCGTCCTGGTTCTGTAGTATTAGATATGGCTGTTGAATTCGGAGGTAACTGTGAAATTAGCGAAAACGGCAAAACTATTAAAAAATATGATGTAACAATAATTGGTGAACCAAATTTACCAAGTCTGGTTGCTACAAACTCAAGTGAAGTATACAGTAAAAACTTGATGGCTTTATTAGACCATATTGCTAAAGAGGGTAAACTTACTTTAGACTTGGAAGAAGAAATTGTGAAAGGATCACTTATTACTTATAACAAAGAAGTAGTTCAAGAAAGAACTAAAAGCTTATTATAAAAATTTAAGGATAACAAATGGAATTATTTGATTTAATAATGCTGATATATGTTTTTGTCCTGGCAATTTTTGTTGGTTTCGAGCTTATTACTAAAGTTCCGCCAACATTACATACTCCACTCATGTCTGGATCAAATGCTATATCGGGTATTACAATTGTTGGTGCATTATTGAGTGCTGGGCTTCAAGAATTTACAATTAGTACAATTTTGGGCTTGGTCGCTTTAATTTTTGCTACAATTAATGTTGTGGGCGGTTATTTAGTAACCGATAGAATGTTAAAAATGTTCAAAAAGAAATAGGGGTAGAAAATGCAAATTGTTTCTTATTTAGTTTATCTGATTGCTTCTATCCTATTTATTTTTGGAATTAAGAAGCTAGGATCTCCCAAAACAGCTCGGCAAGGAAATTTTCTTTCTGCTCTGGGTATGTTTTTAGCTATTGTGATCACACTATTCGATCAAAGAGTTTTAACTTTTGAGTATATCATTATTGGTATTGTTGTTGGATCTGCAATTGGTGCATTTTTAGCATTAAAAATTCCAATGACAGGCATGCCGCAAATGGTTGGCGTGCTAAATGGTTTTGGCGGCGGTGCTTCTGCATTGGTTGCTTTTGCTGAATATTATCATATTATGAACACTACAAGTACACTAGAAATTTCCACCAGTATAACGATTGTCCTTTCAGTATTAATTGGTGCAGTAACATTCACTGGTTCTTTAATTGCATTTGGAAAATTACAAGAGTTGATTACTGGAAAGGTTATAAAATATCCTTTGCAGAATACAATTAACGTAATATTATTATTAGTAGTACTAGTTTTGGGTATCTATGTTGTAATAAATCCGGCTAGTGATACTTTCTTAATAGCAATTGTAGGAGTTTCACTTGTTCTTGGTATACTTTTAGTATTACCGATTGGTGGCGCAGATATGCCCGTTGCGGTATCATTACTCAACTCTTATTCAGGTTTAGCAGCATCTATGACTGGTTTTGTACTTCAAAATAACATGTTAATTATAGCGGGTGCATTAGTTGGAGCATCTGGAATTATTTTAACACTTATTATGTGTAGAGGTATGAACAGGTCGTTAATGAATGTGGTATTAGGTGGTTGGGCCGATGCTGGAACAGGTGGAGCAGCAACTGGAAGTGGACCTCAAGGTGATGCAAAATCTGTTGATGCCGAAGAATTAGCAATGATTCTTGATTCAGCACAAAATGTAGTTATTGTACCTGGTTATGGAATGGCTGTTGCTCAAGCCCAGCATGCAGTTCGAGATCTAACTAATATTTTAGAAAAGAAAAATATTAATGTTCGATTTGCCATTCACCCGGTTGCAGGTAGAATGCCTGGGCATATGAATGTATTATTAGCAGAAGCCCAAGTATCTTACGATAAGCTTTTTGCCTTAGAAGATATAAATGATGATTTCCCGAATGTTGATGTTGCATTAGTTATTGGTGCTAACGATGTTGTAAATCCAGCCGCAAGACATGATAAAAGCTCACCGATTTATGGTATGCCTATATTAAATGTTGATTATGCTAAAACTGTTGTTGTAAATAAACGATCACTAAATGTAGGTTATGCGGGAATTCAAAATGAATTATTCTTTTATCCAAATACACTAATGTACTTTGGTAGTGCTAAAGAAGCTGTAAGTAAATTGGTGAATGAAATAAAAGAATTATAAATCATATTTTGAAAAAGGCTATCAATAATTGGTAGCCTTTTTTGTATCATTTTTATACCAAAGTTTAGAAATGAGTTCAGAGGAAATATGTTCAAAAAAAAATTTCTAATTATTACCTTCAGTTTTCTAGCCTTGTTTAATTCAAATCTTCTTGCCCAAATCGAAAACCAAAAATTAACATTGATGCCTTATCCAGAGTCTGTAGTATTGTCAGAAGGACAGTTTTATATAGATGAGGATTTTGGTCTACAATATTCTTATGTGGATGAAAGATTAAAACAAGCATCTGACCGATTTTTAGTTCGTTTAGCTAAAAGAACGGGTTTATTCTTAAATTATCCCTTCGCTATGGTAAAATCAGATTCAATTGTTCCTAAACTTATTGTTGAAGTAGAAAAAAAAACTGAAGTAAAACTTGGGATGGACGAATCATATTCTTTAATTGTCAAATCAAATTCTATTTTCATTAACTCACAAACAGATATTGGGGCATTAAGAGCTTTTGAAACTTTGCTTCAACTTTTAAGTGCAGATGAAAAAGGCTACTATTTCCCAAATATTAAAATTGAAGATTCGCCAAGGTTTCAATGGCGTGGTTTGATGATGGATGTTTGCAGGCATTTTATGCCGATCGATATTATCAAGAGAAATATTGATGGAATGGCAGCAGTTAAAATGAATGTATTACATCTACATTTATCTGAAGATCAAGGCTTTAGAGTTGAAAGCAAAACGTATCCTAAGCTTCATGAGCTAGCTTCTGATGGGAAATATTTTACTCACGAACAAATTAAAGAAATTGTAAAGTACGCTGGTGATAGAGGTATTAGAGTTGTACCAGAATTTGATGTGCCGGGTCATGCAACTGCAATGTTAATTGCGTATCCAGAGTTGGCAAGTGCGCTGGGGCCGTATACAATAGAGAGGAACTGGGGAGTTTTCGATCCAACACTAAACCCGATACTTGACACAACATACAAATTTCTAGACAATCTTTTTGGTGAAATGGCTCAGTTATTTCCCGATGAATACTTCCATATTGGCGGTGATGAGAATAATGGAAAGCAGTGGGATTCAAATGATGAAATTCAAGCTTTTAAAGTTGAAAACAATCTTGAGGATAATCATGCTCTGCAAGGATATTTTAATCAAAGAGTTTTGGAAATTTTAACAAAGCATGGAAAAATAATGGTTGGCTGGGATGAAATATTACATCCTTCAATGCCGAAAAATATTGTCATTCAATCTTGGCGGGGAAAGAAAGCTTTAATTGAAGCGGCAAAGAGTGGGTACCAAACAATTCTCTCCAATGGTTATTATATTGATTTAATTCAGCCTACAGATTTTCACTATCTAAATGATCCACTGCCTGCTGATGTTAATTTAGGCGATAAAGAAAAGGAAAAAATATTAGGGGGAGAAGCAACAATGTGGGCAGAGTTGGTTTCTCCTGAAAATGTTGATTCACGGATTTGGCCAAGAACTGCGGCAATTGCAGAGCGATTCTGGTCTCCTTCTGAATTTAATGATATAGAGTTTATGTACAACAGATTAGATGAAATTAGTTTTCAATTAGAAGAACATGGATTAACACACATAAAAAATTATGAGATGATGTTGAGAAGACTGACCAATAATAATAAAACTCAATCACTCCATAATCTAATATCTGTATTAGAACCGGTGAAAATTTATAAACGCCATGGTTTGAAAAAACATACACAGCAATCACCATTATCAAGGGTTGTTGATGCTGCAACTCCAGACTCCAAAGAAGCTAGAAATTTCAGAACTCTGGTAGACGATTTTCTTTCTGATTCTAATTTGGTTTTAAGTAAGAGAGAAAAGATTAAGAACAGTTTAATCAAGTGGCGGAATAACCATAATGAATTAAAGAAAATCATTATTCAATCACCTATACTTTTTGAAATTGAACCAATGTCTAAGAATTTAGAACAAATATCAAATGTTGGTTTAGAAGTAATTGATCTTTTATCCAATAATGAATTCCCAAATGAAAATTGGATAGCTGAAGTTGCCCAAATTATAGAAAATTCTAAAGAACCTATTGCACAAACTGAACTTATGATAGTGGAATCAATCGAAAAACTATTTATTAGATTAATAGATAATTGAGAAATAAATGGGCGAACTACACTGGTTAGACATTTCTGTAATAATTCTATTCTTCCTGGTAATTTTTGGAATTGCAGCTTATTATTCCAAACAAGCGGGAAAAGACACAAGAGAGTTTTTTCTATCAGGCAGAAACATGCCTTGGTATATTGCCGGTACTGCAATGGTTGCCACAACATTTGCTGCAGATACACCCCTTGCCGTAACTGAATTAATTGCGCGCAACGGAATAGCAGGCAACTGGCTTTGGTGGAATCTGGCAATTGGCGGAATGCTGACAGTTTTCTTTTTTGCTAAACTCTGGCGCAGAGCAAATATTTTAACCGATGTGGAATTTGTTGAATTAAGATACTCAGGAAAATCAGCAGCCTTTCTCAGAGGATTCAGAGCAATTTATCTCGGTTTGTTTATGAATGCAATCGTTATGGGTTGGGTAAACAAAGCAATGGAAAAAATATTTTCGGTAGTCTTGCCAACGTATGATCCATTTACTTTGGTTGTCATTACTGCTCTAATTATTGCCGTTTATTCTTCAGCTTCGGGTCTACTTGGAACAGCCAGAACAGATAGTTTCCAGTTTGTATTTGCAATGATCGGCTGCATCATTCTTGCTATCATTGTAGTACAGAGACCTGAGATTGGAAGTCTTGAAGTCTTAAGAAGTAAACTACCAGAATCAACATTAGAATTTTTCCCATCAATTGGTAATTTTGGCGCTGAAAAAGCGATAACCGGAGTTTTTGCTCTTTCTGTTGGAGCTTTTCTTGCACATGTTGGTCTACAGTGGTGGAGCAGTTGGTATCCCGGTGCAGATCCTGGCGGGGGCGGTTATGTAGCTCAGAGAATGATGTCAGCAAAAGATGAAAAAAATAGTGTGCTTGCAACTTTGTGGTTTACGATTGCTCATTATGCAGTCAGACCTTGGCCTTGGATAATTGTTGCTTTGGCCGCTTTAGTATTACTCCCAAGAAGTACAGTGGAAGAACTGAAAATTGAAAATCCGGAATATTATACCATAGCCGAAAATCTTTACTCTAAAAATGAATTAAATAATCAGCAAACAATTTTAACGAATAGCGAGGAATTCAAATACTATTACGAAACCTACGAAAATACTGTTGATCCCGGATTAATGTATCCAAAGTTAATGTTAATGTATTTGCCTGCAGGTTTATTGGGAATGCTTATTGCAGTATTTCTTGCAGCATATATGTCGACAATTGCGTCTCAGCTCAATTGGGGAACATCTTATTTAATAAATGATTTTTACCGCAGATTTATTAAAAAAGATGGTGATGAAAAACACTACGTAATTGTGTCGAGATTAGGAATAATTTTAGTTACTCTTTTTTCATTAATTGTAACTAAATACTTCCTTACAACAATTTCCGGTGCTTGGGAGTTTATTATAAATGCCAGTGCAGGCATGGGTGCTGTGCTAATTTTAAGATGGTATTGGTGGAGAATTAATGCTTGGTCAGAAATTTCTGCGATGATTGCCCCACTTGCAATTTATCCAATTGCAAAATATGGCTTCGGCTTAGAATCTCCAATAACACTTTACCCAATTGTGTTTGGAACAACCATCGTTTGGCTAATTGCTACTTATTTAACAAAGCCGGTAGATGAGAATAAACTAATTGAATTCTATACTCGTACATTCCCAGGTGGAATTGGCTGGAAAAGAATTAGTCAGAAGGTTGGTGAAATAAAAAGTGAAATGAATTTTGGCAAAGCCTTTGTCAATTGGTTCTTTGGAGTAGTGTTAGTTTATTCTTTCTTATTTGGATTAGGCAGCTTCTTGTTTGGATTCAATTGGAATCTTTTAGTATACACTATTTTATTTATAATTAGTGCAATAGTAATTTATAAAAACTTAAGTACTTCTTAAACTTAGGATATTCCTTTTTCGATTTTAAATAAATTTTCAAGTTCGCTTTGACTGAATTTTTTTATTATTTTGAAGATAAAAAGCATTCAAATATTTCCTTATTTTTCTGAACCAATTAAAGCTTCGTTATCCAATTTCGATAATGTTTGATAAAAAACTTAGGGTACTTCTATTTTTAAATATATTTTTTAGGAAAAATAATGATTTCTTGGACAGAAAATCTTTCGGTTAATATTAAAGAAATTGACGATCAGCACAAAAGATTCCTCGAGCTGGTTAATAAGCTTCATACTGCTGTAAAAGCAAAAAAATCGCGTGAAGTAGAAGGTGAAATTATTGACAGCTTAATAGAATATGCGTTTTTTCATTTCACTTTAGAAGAAAGATATTTGGACAGATCCAATTATCCCCATACCGAAGAACATAAAAAAGAACATGAAGAGTTTGTTGATAAAATTATTAAGTTGAAGAAAGATCATGAGAAAAACAAATTATCTTTGACAATTGAGATGATAAATTTTATGAATAATTGGTGGATCAGTCACGTACGGAATAGTGATAAGAAATATGAGCCATATCTTGTAGGAATAGACGTTAAGACAGAAAGTTCAGGGAAAAAATATCCTAAAATTTGATTATACCTTAGATGAAACAATTACAATGGGATTTTAATAAAAAAAAGTGAAACCGGTTTATCTTGATTTAAGTTTGACTGAGAAGATGAATTGGATTTATGTAATCTAGTTACAAATTCAGCAACACTGTAGCCAACTATTCCTCCCAAGAGAACATCTGATACCCAATGATGATTCTGGTAAACTCTTGAAAAGGCAGTCATAAACGCAGGTACAAAAGCAAGCACCTTTAAATAATCATTATCTATATGTTCAGCTAAAACTGTTGAGAGTGAAAACGCTAGAGCAGTATGCCCAGAACTAAGGGAAAGAAAAAAATCATCTCTAAAAGAAAAAGGATGAAATGAAAAAGGATCAGCATTTTCTCTTGGTCTTTCTCTACCAAAAGCATATTTGAATACCATTGTAACTATTGAAGTATAAAGGGCTGCTTCTCCAACTTCAAAACCTAACTTTTTGTTTGCAGTGTTATCAGTTGCCAAGCCATGCAGATAAAATGTTCCAGCAATTCCAAGTGTTGTTAATGGTTCGCCCCAAATTCTTCCAAATTCAACCGGGAGTGTATTTTTATAAACTTGATTATTTAATGAAAATTCTCTTACATAACTATCATAATGCATTGTTCCATATGTTAATAACCCTATACTTCCAATAGTTAACCAATCATTTTTATCCCAGTTTATTGGTTGATCAACCATGTCACCAAAATCACCTTGAAGAGTCTCAAAATTATATTTGAATTGGGCATGGAATTCTTGACTAAATCCTATTGCAATTAATAGAATGATTATTTTTTTTAGATAATTTAGTTCAGTGTTAATGATACTTCTCACAATTCATTTGGAGTAAAATGCTTAATGATATTTGCCTGTTCTACAGTTATTAATCCACCACAATTAGATTTATCAATAATGTCATCAAGAAAGGGGAGAAAAGAATTGATTTTTTCTTCTTTGTCAACAATTTCAATTACCAAAGGTAAATCTTCTGAAAGTCTTAAAACTTTAGAAGTATGAATAACAGTGGTCCCTCCAAAACCCATTATTCCTTTGTAGACAGTAGCTCCAGCGAGTTTATGTTCTCTAGCAGAAATTACAATTTTTTCATAAACTGGGACCGGACCAAGTTTGTCATTTTCACCGATAAATATTCTTAATAATTGAGCTTTAGATTTTTCCATTGATTTGCCCCTTATTTAGATAAAATATAAGCAAGATAAATTCCTAAAAGCGTGATTAAAACATTTAGAATAATATTTAATCCGGCAAATAAAAATTGTGAGTCACGTAAAAGATTTATTGTTTCAAGAGAAAAAGTTGAAAAGGTTGTTAAACCGCCGCAGAAACCAACTCCAAGTAAAAGTTTTAGATTTGCAGATAATAATTCTTTATCGTCCAATCCAAAGATCAAAAAGCCAAGAAGCAAGCTTCCAAGGATGTTAACACTCAATGTCCCAAATGGAAAGTAAACGGGTAAAACCTTTGATGAAAAGTCAGATATAAAATATCTAACTCCTCCGCCAATACCTGCACCGATTATAACTAAAATGTAATTCATTCTTAAAAATAATAAATTCCGAATCACTGTTCATGATTAAAACACAGCGGGTATAAAAAAAATATATCGATTGATTGATCAATTTCGAAAACAACAAATAGAAAAATTATAAACTTGACTGCCATCATAATGGGCGATGCAAATTAATTACAAAAAAAATCAAATTTTAATTTAATCTACCATGAAATAATAACGACTCTGCCAAATGACTATTGGTAACTTTT
>CAYXXW010000008.1:0-3750 GCA_964469115.1 uncultured Melioribacteraceae bacterium | reverse complement strand
AATACTTTGCGTAAAATAAATGCTGAAACTAATTTTATTTCTTGTTTCTCTAAACATAACTTTTGCTTCCGAGCCGGTAATTAAGAGTCTCCAATATTTTGCCAATAACAGACTAGAAAGACTTCCTGTATTAATCCTTAATTCAAAAAGCAGTTTAAGAATAGAATTTGATATTAAAGCTGAATCAGAACCAACTTTTAATATTCGTTTCAAGTTTTGCAACGCAAATTGGGAACCCTATGATAATTTACTACTTGAAGGAATTGGTGAAAACGTGCAGTACAATATTAGTGTCGAGCGACTGCCAATAACAACTGAAGGTGCAGAATATTTTGTATCGGAACAATTTCCTAATCGAAATGTACAGTTTAATAATAGCGGCAAGTGGATGTTTTTTATTACTGATTCATTTGATGAGGATATCATTTACGATTGGGGAAAATTCTATGTTGTAGAAAATATTGTTCCGCTAAGTTCCAGTATTCAAGATTGGAGAAGAGAAGGCAGAATTTCATCTAATAATGCTAATGATAGAGTGCTTAATTTTAAAGTTAATTTTAGTTTGCCCGATTCCCTCACACCATTCAGAGTTGAACATATTGAATTAGTTAAAAATCTTGAAATTGAATATCCAATCAAACTCGAGAAAGATGTATTTAAAGAGAATAGGATCTACGAGTGGAATGGTGCTAATAAATTTGAATTCGGACTTAGAGATCTAAAACCTGGTAATGAATATCGAAGTGTGAACTTAAAAGATGATAACAAATATCAGTATCCAGTTACGCGAGCTCAATTTGATGGAATTGAGTACTCAAGATTTTATAAGCAGGGCGAAAAAGACTTTAATGGTGGTTTTAGACTGATGGACCGAAAAAATACCTATTCAGATTATTTGATTGCAACATTTCAATTTAGACCACTGGATCCGACTAATGAGGATATTTTTATAGTTGGATCTTTTACTAATTGGGAGTTACTGCCATGGTTCATAATGGAAGAAGAGAATGATCTTTATTCGATAAGCATTGAGCTTAAAAGAGGAGTTTATGATTATCAATATGTAACGGGAACAATTGAAAATGAGATTGTTAAAGAAATTGATTGGCAAATTTATGAAGGAAATTTTTGGGACACGGAAAATGTTTATTCCATATTTTTGTATTATAAATCTCCCGAAAAAGGTGAGTACGATAAAATAATTGGTTTTAAGCAAATTGTGAGATAATTATGAAAAACTTAAATGTTGGAATAATCGGTACCGGTCATCTTGGCAAAATTCATACAAAATTAATGAAGGATGTTTACAGAGCAAATCTTATTGGTGTATACGATCTTAACCGTGAGGTTGCTCAAAAAGTTGCTGAGGAATTATCAGTAAAATCTTATGAAAACTTAAACGATTTTTTGAAAAATGTTGATGCTGTTTCAATTGTAGCCACAACCAGCGCTCATTATGATTTAATTAAAGAATCCCTAAATCAAAACGTTCACGTTTTTGTTGAAAAACCAATTACAAGCACAATTCCTCAAGCAGAAGAGGTTGTTAAACTTGCTGATGAAAAGAACTTAAAACTTCAAGTCGGTCATATTGAAAGATTTAATTCTGCACTTCTCAGCTTAGAAAAATATTACCTTGATCCTAAGTTTATTCAGACAGATAGACTCGCCCAGTTTAATCCAAGAGGGACAGATGTTGCAGTTGTTCTCGATTTAATGATACATGATATTGATATAATTTTAAGCCTGATTAAAAGTAAAGTAAAAGAAGTAAGGGCAAGCGGAGTAGCAGTAGTTTCTGACAATTTAGATATTGCAAATGCAAGAATTGAATTTGAAAATGGTGCTATAGCAAATGTAACTGCAAGTAGAATTTCTCAGAAAAAAATGAGAAAGATGAGAATGTTTCAGAGGGATTCCTACATCTCTGTTGATTTTGATTCCGGTGTATCAGAAGTTTTCCGATTGATTTCACCTAATGATATGAACATGGAACATTTTTTATCTTTTGGAGAAATAGGGATTGGTGATCATAAAAAATCAGTTATTTATGAACAGCCGGAAGTTAAAGAAGTGAATGCACTTAAACATGAACTTCAGTTGTTTGTTAATGCGGTGCTCGATGATAAAAAACCGGTAGTTAGTGGAGATGATGGTTTACGTGCATTGAGAGTTGCGGATTTAATTTTAGAAAAAATAGAGGAGTCTAAAATAACTTGAGAAAGAAAAAAATAATTATTGCAGTTTTTGTTACTACACTTTTAGCTTCATGTGGAGTTTACAATTCTTTAATGAATTTATCGAAGCTAAAATTTAAGCTTGGTTCAGTAAATAATTTCAAAGTAGCAGGTATTACAATTGATAATAAAACAAATTTAAGTGACTTTGGAACTATGGATATAGTTAATCTTACTTCAAAAGTAATGACTGGCGATTTCCCTGTTTCATTTACGGTGAATGTTTTGGCACAAAACTCAAATAAATCATCCGGATCAAATATTTCCGATATTTCATTGGAGTCATTTCCCTGGACATTATACATCAATGATAAAAGAACAATTTCCGGCAATATTTCTAATCCGGTAAAAGTTCCCGCTATAGAAAATACAACTGCAATTCCATTAGAAATGAGTTTAGACTTGAAAGAATTTTTTGCAGGTGATGGACTTAATGAATTAATAAATTTGGCATTAAATCTTGGCGGTGCAAAAGGTTCGCCATCTAATTTAAAGATTATTGCAGAGCCTGTTCTTGGAACCTCCCTTGGTAATATGAGCTATCCGAATCCTATAACAATTATAGATAATACATTTAACTAAAATGGTAATGGAGTATGAAACTAAAATATGCAATTGGTGTTGATTTAGGCGGAACTAAAATCAAGCTTGGTATTGTAACTTCTGAAGGGAAAATTATTAAGAAAACCGCTGTTCCAACTTTAGCTGAAGAAGGGGCGGAAAAATCTATTGGTCAGATTAAAAATGGTATTGCACATTTAATAAAAGGAAACAAAAAAATAGTAAATGGTATTGGAATAGGTGCGCCAGGCGTAGTTTCTTTAAAGAAGGGGACAGTAGAAAATCCTCCTAATCTTCCCGGATGGGGAAGAGTCCATCTTGGGAAAATAATTAGCAATGAATTCTCATTGCCAACGTTTGTAGAAAATGATGCCAATGCTGCTGCCATCGGTGAATTTATTTATGGTGCTGGGAAAAAATTAGATAGCTTTATAATGGTTACACTTGGTACTGGTGTTGGCGGAGGAATAATTTATAACAAAAAATTGTTCCGAGGCGATTTTGGTGCTGCAGGAGAAATTGGTCATACTTCAATTGATTACAAGGGACCAAAATGCAAGTGCGGCTCGTATGGATGTTTAGAGGTTTATTTAGGAAATAATTACTTAATTGAAAATGTAAAGAAAGATTTGGATGGAAACAGGGATTCGAAAATATTTGAGTTGATCGATAATAATTTGGAAAACCTTAGTCCAAAGATTATTCATGAAGCATCACTTTTAGGAGATGAGTTTTCCCAAAATGTAATTAAAGATGCAGGCAATAAGCTTGGTTACGGGCTCGCATCAATAGTAAATGTTATAGATATCAGTAACATTATTATTGGCGGGGGAGTTGCTGGTTTTGGAAAACCTTTATTTGATGCGGTAAAAGATGGACTTTGTTCAAGAGTATTGACATCACTTAAACCTAGAATTAAAGTTAAACCTGCAAGTTTAAAGAATAACGCTGG
>CAYXXW010000007.1:0-29236 GCA_964469115.1 uncultured Melioribacteraceae bacterium | reverse complement strand
GCCGTTTCATCTTTAGCAAGGTTTATGTCATTATTTAATCTTTCGATTGATGAAGTAAGTGAGATTTTTGTTTCATTAGATTTAGTTAATAAACTTCTCTTATTTTGGACTTCACCTTTTAGTCTTTCAAGTTCAATTTTTAAGTTATTGTGAGAAGAAAGCAGTTCATTGTATCTATTTTCTTCCTCCTGCAAAGTAGTTTCAAATAGACTCAGATCATTCTTATTTGAATTAAGCAAATTATTTTTTTGTTCTAGTTCAGAGGAGATAAATGAAATCTGCTGTTCTGTTATATTTACATCGCTAACGTTCTCTTGAATTTCTCCTTGAATTCTTTCAATATCTTTACCAGATTTTTCCTTCTCGTATTCTATTTGTGATATTTGTTTTTCTATATTGTTAATTTCATTCAGTAGAATCTTTCCTTGATCGGAAATTACTTTAAGATTTATTTTTCCGGCCTCTTCTTCTTTTTCCTCAATCAATAATCTTAAGTTTTGCAGATTCTCTTCCAGTTGGGGGTATTCATTTTTTAAATCATCTAAAAGTTTTCTTCTGCCAAATAATGAATCTTCCGGTTTTTCGATAGAGCCGGCTTCAATTACGCCGGAACCGCTCAAAATATCCCCATCAACAGTTACAAAACTAAATTCAGTGTATTTGTTTTTGAGCTCTACTGCGTTCTCGATTGTTTTAACAATTGCGATATTTTCCAAACTACTTTCAAAATAGGGATGCCATTTATTTTCTGTCTCAATAAAATTTATCGCCCAATCAATGAAACCTTCTTCTTTAGCAATTTTTTTGGTCTTCTTTTTAATACTGTATTTATTTAATGTTCCCAGGAAAGTTGGTTTGCCAAAGGTGGCGCTACTTAAAAGAAATGATGCTTTACCTAAATTATTTTTCTTCAAGTAATCTATTGCAGCATACAAGTCATTCGTGGATTGAATAATTATATTGTTAAGAACGCTTTTTAAAGCTGTTTCTATAGATGTTCTGTAATTCTCTTCCGGATTACCAACTTCTGCAAGAATTACTTTTTCATTATTTGTCCAGCCTTCGCTTTCAATTAAAGTCTTTGAACCTTGAGAAACACCTTCTAAATTATTTATTAAAGTCTGAAAGAATTCAATTTTATCTTTAACATTAATTATATTATTTTTTTCTTCAAGTTCTTTAACTCTCAATCCCGAAATTTCACTTTCAAGAAGTTCTTTGTACCCCGACTTACTAATATAACTGGCATCTGATTCTTGAAGTTTAATCTGAATTTGTTTCTTCTCGTTATCTAATTCCTCCAGGAAACCAACACTTTTTGCAATATCGGATGTTAGCTGCTGGATATTATTTTCGAGTTTTGCAATTGTAATATTGAAGTTCTCAAAAGATTTTTTGTTATTCGAAATTTCATTGTGAAGAGAGGAAAGGATTTGCTGCTGCTCATTAAAATTTTCACTTAGTAATTTATATTCCTGACGGTTTTTAAAGAGTTCATTTTTCTTCTCTTCTAAATAATCATTGCTAGAATGTAAATTATTATCTTTTTCATTAAGTTGTCCGTTCAACTCATCAATCTCAGAATTAAAGTTAATTACGTTTTGTTCAATTTCTTCTTTCTGAGTTGAAAATTCAACTATGTTCTGTTCAAATCTTGCAATATTATTTTGTAATGATTTCGTTCTTTCCTCAGCAACAGAAATGTTCTTCTGAAAGTTGTGAATTATATCATTAAGCTCTGATAACTGCTGAGTTTTTGTTCTATATTCATCTTCAATAGAACTAATTTCAGTTCTAAAGTTAATCAGCTGCGATTCAATTTCACGTATCTGTTTATCAATTTCATCTTTATCAATACTTAAAACCCCATTTTCGCTTTGACAATTTTCAAGCCTTTTACTAAAAACAAAAAACTCTCTCTCTGCTAAACTTAATTCCTTCTCACGTAATCCAGTTTGAATTTGATTATGTCTATCAGCTTTCTTTGCTTGCCTTTCGAGAGATCGCACATTTTTTTCAACTTCAGAAACAATATCATTTACACGGGTCAAATCTTTTTTAACGTCATCAAGCTTATTTAGTGACAATCTCCTTCTTAATTTATATTTGTTAACCCCGGCAGCTTCTTCAAACATTCTCCTGCGCTCATCAGCTTTATTGCTTAGGATTGTTTCTATCATTTTCAGCTCTATTACCGAATATGCGTTTGTGCCCATTCCGGTATCCATAAAAAGATTTGTAATATCCTTTAAACGGCAAATGTTTTTGTTAAGTAAATATTCACTTTCTCCAGATCTGAAAATTCTTCTGGTAATTGTAACTTCTGAAAATTCTGTTGGTAGTATTCCTTTATCATTTAAAATCGTAAGAGAAACTTCAGCCATTCCCATTGGTTTTTTTAAGCGTGTTCCGTTAAATATTACGTTCTCCATTTTGTCGCTTCTTAACGTACTACTTTTCTGCTCCCCTAAACACCATCGAATACCATCAACAATATTTGTCTTACCGCAGCCGTTTGGTCCTACAATACCGGTAATACCGCGAGTAAAATTTACCATAGTTTTATTGGCAAAGGATTTGAAGCCGAATATTTCTAGTTTAGATAGATGCAACTAATAAACCTTTTAGAGTAATATATATTGCTTAATTGCTAAGCTTATATAATCAAATGCGGAAACTGTATATTGATAGTATAAGCCAAAAGCAGATAATAAAATTATTATTGTTAAAAATGCATAGGAATAAACAAACAATGGTCTCACATCAAATATTACGTAAATACCTTTCAGCAATCTTTGTAAATTCCAAACGAAAAATAAAATCAGAATTATGAAAACTATATTATTATATGTGCCAGTTAATAAAATTTTGAAAAGTACAGCTTCAATTGGCAGCAATAGCGCAAGTGGTAGAAATGCCCAAATTGCGACCGAATAAACACTTGAATAAAGCACTCTAGTTTTAACAAAAAATGAGGAAAGATGAACAAAAAAACTAAGCAGAACGAAAATCACAATAGTCCCAATATAAATGTATACAAATGCTTCTTGGGGATGCCAAGCTAAAAACCCTATGACTGAACTGAATTTATAATCACCAAATGCTATTAAAATTTTTTCAAAAAGAATATTATTTCTAAAGAAGTAAAGTAGAATTGTTAATAAAAGCGCATTGGAGCCAGCCAACAAAAACATTAATATATTTGAATGAAATCCGGATAAAATTCTTTGATCACGAATGTCAGCGAAAAAGTTGTATGGTCTTAGTAGTGCTCTTGTAGCATCTTCCCTAAATTTTCTCTTAGAGTTTATTAACAATGCAATAATCACAGAAATAACCAAAGCTGCAATTATAAAAAACAATGGTGCGTCTTCTGTATCACTTCCAATTGGCACAGAAACTTTCGAGCTCGACTTTAGTTTGGCTTTAATTAAATTATGACTTATACTAGAACCATTCCCATCATTTGATAAAATACCAATATTATACAAATTTTCTTCATTGAAACCAGAAAACAATGGTGCATAATCACCAATAATATCATACATATTACCGAGGATAAATCCATTAAGACCGGAGTTTTCTGTGAGAGCAATTACATCATCAAAATATTTTGCTTGTGCCTCGTATGAAAATTTATTTAAGTAACCACTAGTTGCCCCTTTGTAAGTAGGATATGTTGCCTCGCTTATGATATAAATTAACGAATCTGAAAATTGTGTAGAACTAAAATATTCTTCCAGCTCAGTGATATCAGAAGCAAAAAGTTCAATCCCATAAATATCAGTATTCAATTGAGAACCCAGAGAGGGTAATCCTATCAGAGAGCTGTAGGTTAG
This sequence comes from uncultured Melioribacteraceae bacterium, assembly GCA_964469115.1. Taxonomy (GTDB): domain Bacteria; phylum Bacteroidota; class Ignavibacteria; order Ignavibacteriales; family Melioribacteraceae. The sequence continues at coordinate 25,397 of CAYXXW010000007.1, read as the reverse complement.
TTTTTGTGAATTCTCTTTAATAAATGAATTCATTTTTGAAAGAAAACTTAAATGACTTTCAGAATTACTTAAATAAGATCCACCAACACTGTAACCGATAACACTTGGATAAGAATCAAACCAAGCAATAGATCTTTTTAAGAAAGACTCAGCTCTATTTTCAAAATTATTATTCTCAGTAAATCTCTCGGGTACAGAATTTAAAGGAAGTTCGACAAGGGAAAATAATCCATATTTATGACATAAATAAACTGCGTAAGGATGCGGAAATGCTTTTGAAAACCTTACAGCATTAAATCCCGTTTCTTTTATTGATTTTATATCGCTTTCAATTTGTTTGTAAGTTGTACCGGGATTTCCTGATCTAGAGTAAGCTACGCCATTAATTTCAAAAACCTTATCATTTAGAAATAATTCTTTGTCCCTTTTCTTAAATTCAAAAAATGAAATTGGTTTAATCATTTCGTCAAATACAAATCCATCGCCATTAGTAAGTTTGATTGAAACCAAGTATGATTGAGGTGTTGAATTGCTCCACTTAAGAACTTCTCTTAATCTTACATAAAAACTCTTAGATGAAGTTTCCTTTTTAAGAGGATTAATATTCCAAATGTTGAAATAGACTTTAGATGTATCTTCTGTTGTTGTTAATGAAGCTTCAAGTTTAAATCTGCCATCGAAATTTTCTAGTAAGGAGTCGGCGATAATTTGACCAAAGTCTTCAAGACTAACATTAAAATTTAGTTTACCTTCATACGGTCTTCTATCATCTACCAAATTGTATTTTATTTCATCTATTCCAACTTTAGGACGGAATGAAAGATAAACGTCTCTTAAAATTCCGCCAAAATTTTTTGAAAATAAAAATCTTTGCAAAACTGGGATTGTATTATCAGAATCAAGAACATATTGAATTTTAATTCTTAGTGTATTTGGGGAATCATAATTTAGAATATTATAAGGTAAATCTATTGAAAAAGGAATTTCACCGCCTGGATGTTTATAAATGGCAGCATTGTTAATAAAAATTTCCGAAGTATAGTTTATTCCAAGAAAATTTAGTTTAAGAAATTTATTTACCAGTTTATCATTGGATAATGTAAATTTCTTTTCGAAAATAATTGATTCTTCTGATGTAAATACTACAGGGAAAGAAACTTGTGAAAAATTTTTCGGGTTATCGGTAAAAAATACTTTCCAATCATCATTTAGAATTTGAATATTTCTAGTTTCGGAAATTCCAAGAAATAAGGAATCATTTATTTGTTCAAAATCTGATTTTAATTGATCTATTTTAAATTGAGCAAAAATAGAAAAATTGGATAGTACAAGAAAAACAAGTAATAAAATTCGGTATGGAGTCATAAATTTATTTGTAAATCTATTAAAATAAAGACTTAAAATATACTAAAAAAAGGAGGCGAAATCAATTGAATAAAGAAATGATAAAGTGTTATGATATAATAAGTTATAAGAATAAGGGTGAATAATTTGAATTCACCCTTATTAAAAAATAATAACGGATATTTAAGCGCTTAAAATAATGTCTTTGAAAGAATCTGCTTTTAAGCATGCACCGCCTACTAAAGCACCGTCGATATCCGGTTTTGAAAGCAATTCTTTTGCATTTTCTGGTTTTACGCTACCACCGTATTGAATTGTAATATTAGCTGAAGTATGTTCGTTTGATATTTTAGTCAGTAATTTTCTGATAAAAGCATGAACTTCTTGAGCTTGTTCGGGACTAGCAGTTTTACCAGTTCCGATTGCCCAAATAGGTTCGTAGGCAACAATTGTTTTTTCAAGCTGATCATTTGATAAATCTTTTAAACACTCTTTTAATTGTTTTTCAACAACTGAGAAAGTAGTTCCATTTTCCCGTTCTTCTAAAGATTCACCACAGCATAAGATAGGAATTAGTCCGTTTGCAAATGCTTGCTTTACTTTTTGGTTGATAAATTCATCCGGCTCATTAAATATAGTTCTTCTTTCTGAGTGACCTAAAATAACGTGACTACATCCAACACTTTTTAACATTGAGGCTGAAACTTCACCTGTAAATGCACCTGAATCTGATGGATGCATATTTTGTGCAGCGAGTTGTATTTTCGAATCCTTTAAAAGTGAATTTACAGCTTCGAGTGAAGTGAACGGAGGTGCAACAATTACCTCTGCCTCAAATTCCTTACTTTCTAGTTCAGATTTAAGATCTGAAACCAGTTTTATTGCTTCTGACAAATTACTATTCATTTTCCAATTGCCAGCGATAATTTTCTTTCTCATTTTACTCCATAATTTTAATTTATTGATTCTACTCTTTTAATTTCCGGTATTTCTTTCATCAAAGCTCTTTCAATCCCTGCTCTAAGTGTCATCATTGATAAAGGACAATCTGCACAGGCACCTAGAAGTTTCAATTCAACAACACCATTGTCATTTATATTAATTAGTTCTACATCGCCTTCATCGGCTTGTAGATATGGTCTCACAGAATCTAAAACCTGCTCAATCTTATTTTTATCAATTTTCAACATGGAATGGTCATAATTCAATTTCTACATCAGTAGAACCGGAAACTTTTGAGGAAATTGTATTGTTAAGATTTTCAGCAATTCTTAACATTATTTTTGATTCCTCAATATCAGGTAATGCTTGTACAATTGGCTTTCCTGAATCTCCACCTTCTCTTATTCTCGGATCAATCGGAATACCGCCCAAGAACTTAGTTTTTAATTTATTTGCTAATTTTTCGCCTCCGCCGGATCCAAAAATATCGTATCTGTTTCCAGTATCGGGTGCAATAAAATAGCTCATGTTCTCAATAATTCCATAAACATGAACATTAACTTTCTCAAACATTTTAAGTCCTTTTTTTGCATCAATCAAAGAAACTTCTTGAGGAGTTGTAACAATTATTGCACCTGTTAACGGAATAGTTTGAACTAAAGTCAATTGAATATCACCTGTTCCGGGAGGAAGATCATAAATTAAGTAATCAAGTTCGCCCCAATCAACATCCGACATAAATTGCTTCAATGCACCACTTGCCATTGGACCACGCCAAATAACTGGGCTTTCATCATCAATTAAAAATCCAATAGACATTAACTTGATCCCATAATTTTCTAATGGAATCATTTTATTTGTTCCTTCAGTTTGATAGATTTGAGGTTTTGATTCAATTCCCATCATTAATGGTATACTTGGTCCATAAATATCTGCATCCAATAAACCTACTTTAAAACCCAATTTTGATAATGCCAACGCTAAATTAACAGCAACCGTGCTTTTCCCAACACCACCCTTACCGCTTGCTACGGCAATTGTATATTTTACATTTGGAAGTAATTTTGGTGCTGCAGTACCTATTTGATCATTAAAATTCTCTGCCATAACGCTACTTTCTCTATATTTTTAATAAAATTATCTAATTAGTAAAAATATCATTTAATTGATTGATTACCAAACAAGAGAGCTAATTCAAGCATGCCCTTAAAAACAACTAGGGATCTTCAAAATAATTATAAATACAGCTTGATAAATTTATTAAGTATGCTTAAATTTATTTTATAATCATGGCAAATATATCAAAAGAAAATTATCTCAAGGTTATTTATACTCTGGCAAAACATAGTGAAGGTTACATTTCTTCATCACAGATTGCTAAAGAGCTTTGTGTAACTAATGCGGCAATTTCTGAGATGGCTAACCGTTTGGCGAAGTCAGGTTACATTGAGTATAAAAAGTATAAAGGAATTAAAATAACAGCTGCTGGTGAGACGTTGGCTGTTAGTGTTCTTCGAAAACACAGGTTATGGGAATTGTTCCTTGTTGAAACTCTTGGGTTAACATGGGGCGAAGTTCATTTAGAAGCTGAAAAACTAGAACATAGTACGTCAAGTTTTTTGATAGATAAGATTGATGTTTTTTTAAAATTTCCTAAAACAGATCCTCATGGTGCCCCAATTCCAAATAAAGAAGGGAATTATAGAATTAAGTCAAATGATATTGCTTTGGAAAATTGTGAGATAGGAAAGACATATAGAATATCGCGAGTAAATGATAAAAATACTGAACTTATAAATTATTTAACAAAGCTCAGATTATTTTTAAATAAAAAAATTAAAATTAAGGATAAATTGGGGTTTGATGGTTCTATTATTATTGAACTTGATAATCAAACACATTCCTTAAGTGAAAAACTGGTTAACAATATTTATGTATCAGAGTAAAATGAAATGTTAGATATTAGCCCAATCTTAGCACTTATAGTTTTTACAATCTTCGTAATGATTGTCATTGGAATATTTTTACCAAAGATTGGTCTATTCCCTCGATATATAAAAATATCGAGGAATACGAGAAAAGTTCAATTGGAAGATGCTCTCAAACATCTTTATGATTACGAACAAAGTGGTTTGAACTCCACACTTAATAGTATTGCCGGAAATTCAAATATTTCAGTCGAAAAAGCTTCTAAAATTGTTGAAAGTTTAAAGAAAATGAAATTAGTTACTTTGAGTGATCAATCTTTAGCTTTAACAGACGAAGGTAAAAATTATGCTCTCAGGATTGTTAGAGTTCACCGATTATGGGAAAACTACCTCGCGGAGGAAACTGGTTTTAAAGAATTAGAGTGGCACGATGAGGCAGAAAAAGTTGAACACTTTATGAGTTCTGAAGAAGCAGATCGATTAGCTGCTCAAATGGGTAATCCAAAGTTTGATCCTCATGGGGATCCAATTCCATCAACTGATGGCGAAATATTTAATCCTAAAAGTATGTCGCTGAATAATGCTCAAGCTGGCGAAGTTGCAAAAATTATACATATTGAGGATGAGCCAAAATCAATCTATACTAAACTTTTAAAGAAAGGTTTGTATCCTGGTAAAGAATTATTAATTATAGAAAAAAATGATGAAAACATTCTTATTGCTGCAGATGGTGAAGAGAGGATTATTGCTCCGCTCTCTGCATCTAAAGTTTCAGTTGAAATTCTTGAAAATAAAAAATTTGAAAACATTAAAGAGAAAACTCTCCTAGATCTTAAACTAGGTGAAACCGGAGAAGTATTAAGTGTTTCCCCAACTTGTCGCGGACAGCAGCGTAGACGTTTGCTAGATTTTGGAATTGTTCCAGGAACAAATATTTCTGTACATATGAACAGTCCGCTCAAAGATCCGGTTGCATATATGGTGAAAGATACAATTGTAGCGATTAGAAAAGAGCAAGCCAATAAAGTTGTTATTAAGGTTTAAAAAATTATAATGAAAACTATAAATCAAAATTGTGAAAATTGTCCGGTCCATAATGTTAGCAACCTAACTAAACTTGGCGTTAACATGGAAGGATTTAATTACATAGTTGCTCTAGCGGGTAATCCCAATACGGGGAAGAGTACAATATTTAATAATCTTACCGGATTAAGACAGCACACAGGAAATTGGCCTGGCAAGACTGTTGCAAGAGCAGAAGGTGGATTTGAGTTTAATGATAATAAATATAAACTTGTAGATCTTCCCGGAACTTATTCTCTTTTATCTACGAGCACGGATGAAGAAGTTGCGCGCAATTTTATACTTTTTGGTCAACCCGATGTAACAGTAATTGTTGTTGATGCAACTAAACTTGAACGCAACTTAAACTTAGTATTACAGATTCTAGAAATTACCGACCGAGCTGTTTTGGTATTAAATTTAATCGATGAGGCGAAAAGGAAAAATATTAAAATTAATGATAGAGAACTTTCTAAGCAATTGGGGATACCGGTTGTGCCTACAGCCGCAAGAAGTAAGATTGGCATGGATGAATTGCTAAAAAATGTTGATCAAGTTGCTACTGGTGAATATATTTGCAAACCATACAGAGTAAAAGGTTACAATAGGAAAATCAAAAAATCGATTGAAGAACTTAGCCGACAAGTAGAGGATTTATATCCAGATCTACCTAATTCAAGCTGGGTTGCCATTAGACTTCTAGAAGGAGATCAAGCGATAATTGATGCTGTGAAATCTGGGGAAATTGGTAAAATTCAAATAGCTGACCCAAATGAAATGAGTAATGTTATATGACTGAACTAATTATTAATAAAAAAGCTAAAGTAGATGAATTAATCTCATTTGCCGATTCGCAGCGATGGGGATTTGGAGAAAATTTTCATGATTCAGTAGTGGAATCAATATTTAGTGATGCAAATAAAATTGCAGCTAAAGTTGTTTCAATGCCAAGTAACAATAATCAAAAAAGTTGGGAATTTACTTTGGATAAAATTGTTACTAGTAAAATTTTCGGTTTCCCAATTATGTTCTTAATGTTAGCCACAGTCTTTTGGCTTACAATTGAAGGAGCAAATATTCCATCGGCGATGATAGCCGGATTTTTGGTTGATACTATTCACCCATGGCTAAAAAGTGTTTCATCTTCATTAAGTATACCTTTTTTTATTGATGGAATAATGATTGATGGAGCATACTTGGCAATGGCTTGGGTTATAAGCGTGATGCTTCCTCCAATGGCAATATTTTTTCCGCTTTTTACATTATTAGAAGATTTTGGATATCTTCCAAGAGTTGCATTTAATATGGATAAACTTTTCCAAAAAGCAGGAGCTCACGGAAAGCAAGCTCTAACTTTAAGTATGGGTTTCGGGTGTAATGCAGCGGGTGTTATTGCAGCACGTGTTATAGATAGTCCAAGAGAAAGATTGATTGCAATTATTACGAATAACTTCTCACTCTGCAATGGGCGGTGGCCCACCCAAATACTAATTGCATCTATTTTTATCGGAAGTTTAGTTCCAGCCTATTTAGCAGGTTTAGCATCAGCTGCTGCAGTTGTGGGGGTTGCAGTTTTGGGAATAGTGCTCAGCTTAGTTTCATCTTGGGCATTGTCTAAGACTTTACTAAAAGGTGAGGCTTCTGCATTTAGTCTAGAATTACCTCCTTATCGCCCGCCAAGAATTTTAAGAACGCTTTATACTTCATTGATCGATAGAACAATTTTTGTTTTGTGGCGTGCCATTGTTTTTGCAATTCCCGCTGGAGTGGTTATCTGGTTTGTAGGGAATGTGCATATCGGGGAATTAACGATTGCAGAACATTTTATTGATTTTTCAAATCCGTTTGCTTTATTTATTGGCTTGAATGGAATTATTGTATTAGCGTATATAATAGCAATTCCTGCTAATGAAATTGTAATCCCAACTATTTTAATGCTAACTGTAATGACTTTAGGAATTAACGGTGTTGGTGAAGGTGCCGGAGTAATGTTCGAATTAGAATCAGTTGGAGAAACAGGGGAGCTTCTTAGAGCAGGCGGTTGGACTTTATTAACTGCTATAAATTTAATGCTGTTCAGTCTAATTCATAACCCATGTTCAACAACTATTTACACCATTTACAAAGAAACCGGTAGTCTTAAGTGGACAGTATTTTCATCTGTTGTTCCGGTAATTATGGGATTAACAGTTTGCTTTTTAGTTGCCCAATTTTGGTTTTTGTTTTCTTAACTCAAATCTTTTGTTAGGACTACATTCTTCATCAAATATTCTTGAACACAAATTTTTGGTTCTTCTTCCGTTGATTTCAGTTTAATATATTCACCATTTTCGTTTAAGAATCTAGCCTTAGTATTATCTTTCAAATAGATTTTGATAATATTGTTAATAATTACGTTTCTTGAATTCTTATCTAAAATGGGGAATGTAGCTTCGACCCTTCTATCAAGATTTCTCGGCATTAAATCCGCGCTGCTTAAGAAAACTTCTTCATCACCATTATTATGGAAGTAATAAATTCTGCTATGCTCAAGATATCTCCCAACAATACTTATTACATTTATGTTCTCGCTTAGCCCTTTAACTTTTGGCTTGAGACAGCAGATACCTCTGACAATTAAATCAATTTTTACTCCATTGATTGATGCTTCGTATAAAGCAGCAATTAATATCGGATCAACAAGAGAATTAAACTTAAAGATAATATGAGCTTCTTTACCGTTCTTCTTATGTTCAATTTCTCTCTCAATAAGTTCTAGAAAACTTGAGCGCGTATTTATTGGTGAAACAATTAATTTCTTAAATTCTTTTATTTCTGAATATCCCGTTAAATAGTTGAAAATTTGAGAAACATCTTCACAAATATCTTTATTTGCAGTAAATAAACCCAAATCCGTATAAAGTTTTGCCGTTGATGGATTATAATTTCCGGTACCTAAATGAACGTATCTTTTTACACCTTCCGATTCTTTTCTAACAACCATAGTCATTTTCGAGTGGGTCTTTAATCCAACTAAACCATAAACCACATGAACACCGGCTTTCTCTAATTCTCTTGCCCAGAAAATATTGTTTTCCTCATCAAAGCGTGCTTTTAACTCAACCAATACTGCGACTTGTTTTCTTCTTTCAGCAGCTTCTATTAAGTACTTTACAATGGGGGAATTGGTCCCGACTCTATAGAGAGTCTGCTTAATTGCCAATACGTCAGGATCCTGCGATGCTTGTTTAATAAAGTCAATTACAGGTGAAAAGGAATCGTATGGATGATGAAGTATAATATCTTTTTTACCGATTAAAGAAAATATATTGTCATTGTCTTCAAAATTAGGAAATGTTTTAGACTGATAAGGAATTTCTTTTAGGTGATGAAAAGGCAGATCATATAATTCCATCAAATCGCTTAAACCTAGAGATCCTTCAATAATATGAATGTCCTTTGCCTTTATTCCTAAGTTTTCAGAAAGGGTTTCAATCATAAACTCGGGCATATTTTTTTCAACCTCTAATCTTACAACCGAGCCAAATTTTCTTTGCTTTATATTTTCTTCAATTACTTCAAGTAAATCATCCGCTTCATCTTCTTGAATGCCAAGATCAGTATTTCGCGTAATTCTGAATAAGTGAGCACTCTTAACATCCACACCAGGGAAGAGGTAAGATAGATTTTGTTCAATTAAATCTTCTATCCAAATATATTTAACAGAAAGTTTTCCGTTTTTCCTTACTTTATTTGGGGTTAATATTTTATCCACACGCAGCAGGCGGGGGAGAATCTTAGGTATTTTTACCCTGGCAAAATGTTTTTCATCATCTGTTTTAGAAATTAGAATTGCAAAACTTAAACTCAAATTAGAAATGTAAGGGAAAGGCCGTCCCGGATCGAATGCAAGAGGAGTTAATACCGGAAATATTTCTTTATGAAAATATTCTCGAAGTGCATCTTGCTCAGGCTGAGTTAGTTCATCAATTTTAGAGATTACAATTTTATTATTTTTTAATTCGGGGAAAATAGTTTTGTTCCATAAATCATCAACAATAGCAAGCATTTTTTTTACTTGTTTTTCAATTGCTCTTAGTTCTTCAAAAGGGGAGAGTCCATCTAGTGCTGATTTAATAATATTTGCTCTAATTTGCTCTTTAAGTCCCGATACTCGAATCATATAAAACTCATCGAGATTAAGAAAGAATATTGAAACAAATTTCACCTTGTCCAACAAAGGTAAATCCGGATTCAATGCCTCTTCCAAAACTCGCTTATTAAACTCAACCCAGCTTAAGTCACGATTGAAAAAATTTTCTGGGACTAAATATTTTTCATAATCATCAGTTTTATTCATTTAGGTCTCACTTTTTAATCTCTTTTGCCGAACTGTAATTTTTAAGATTATAATTGATTGAAGTGCTGGGTATTTTCAAACGTGAAATTTTTACATTTCCTTTGGCAAAAAATTCTTCAGCTTTTGTATCGTGATAATCGGAGAAAATAACTATTTCCTTAATTCCTGCAGCAATTAATGCTTTTGCACAATTTGTACAAGGCATGTTAGTAATATAAGCAGTAGCATTCTGTGTACTTACACCGTGAATAGAACATTGAAGGATTGCATTCATTTCAGCATGAATAGTTCTTACACAGTGATTGTCTACAATCATGCATCCTTCATCTTCACAATGCCCATCACCCGGAATTGAGCCGTTATATCCGGTTGATAATATTCTCTTATCCCTAACCAGCACACAGCCGCAATGCATTCTAGGACAAGTTGCTCGCTCGGAAACCAGCATCGCAAGCTTTAAAAAATATTCATCCCATTTAGGACGACTATTACTCATATTATTCTCCATAAAATTGTTTTACTTCTTTAAACTAATCAAAAAAGTCGTGCCTTTGAAAGGGACAGAACTTTTTAATAATAATTTTCCTTTATGGTAATCCTCAATAATTCTTTTGGATAAACTTAAACCAAGACCCCAACCTCTGCTCTTAGTGCTGAATCCGGGTTTAAAGACATTTTTTCTATCCTTAGGATTAATTCCTTTGCCATCATCTGTTATTTCAATATCGACTGTTTCAAAATTATTTTGCAGCGATACCAATATTTTACCGTTCTCGCTCCCAATTGCATCTATTGAATTTTTAATAAGATTTTCAATTACCCACTCAAATAATTCTGGGTTTAACTTAAGTTTCATTGATTTTAAATTGGGAACAATTAATTCTACATTTTTTCCTGTTTGAGGCAATCGCTTTTCAAAATATTTTGTAACACTATAAATAACTTCTGCAATATCATATTCTTTCAAACTTGGTTTTGATCCAATTTTAGAAAAGCGATTAGTAATTTTATTTAATCGATTTAAATCGCTCTCCATTTCATTGGCTAAGTTAAAAACTTCTTCCGGTTGTTTTAGTTTTAATTTTAATAATTCAGTCCAGCCCATTAAGCTTGAAATAGGGGTGCCTAGCTGGTGCGCAATTTCTTTTGCCATTCCAACCCAAATATTGCTTTGTTCAGTTTTTTTAAGATAACTAAAACTTATATAAGCAATTGTTAAAAAGAAGAATGCAAAAAGTACTTGTAAAAAAGGATAATACTTTAATTGCTGTATTGTATCGGAGTTACCAAAATATATTTTATTAAATATCTGATCATTGTATTTAACATCTATAGGTTCATGAATTTCTTTTAGTTCTGCAATTTTTCTTTTTAGAAACAAATCTATCTCTTCAGAGGTTAATGTTGAATCTATTTCCACATTTTTAATTCCGCTCCCTACGCTGTAACTCATGGGATTGCTATTTACATCAGTCAGAATAAGAGGAAAGTTAATTCGCTTAATAATATTTTCAAATACAAATGTGAAATCCTCATTATTATTTGTTGTCGAACTTGCAATAAACTCCAAGCTGTTAGCATATAATTCAACAATTTCTCTCTCACTCTCTTGTAAATCATTTACCAAATTTTGGGTATAATAGAATGTGCCAGCAGTAATAATAATTGCTAATATTAGTAGGATAAGTTTAATATTCATAAGAGTAAAAAAAAATACTAAATATGTTTTAGTTAATAAAGGTAATATTACAAATGAAAATTGCTAAAAGTAGTTTTATCTCATAGTTTGCAGTTTAACCAGATGAAGATATTTCTTAACACTAAAGTTCTATAGTTTGTGACCTTTTGGGCCCAACAGAGATATATTTTATTTCAAAGCCACATTGCATTGAAATAAATGTTAAATATTCTTTTGCCTCTTGTGGCAGTTCATCGTAGCTTCTAACATTTGATATATCGGAGTTCCATCCTTTTAAAGTTTCATAAATTGGTTTAGCCACATTTAATTCAGCTTCGGAAGTAGGGAAGTATTTTAATTTTTTACCACTTATTTCATAGCCGATACATACTTTGATTTCATCAAAATAACCTAGAACATCAAGCTTGGTAATTACTGCTCTATCAATTCCGTTTATTATTCTTGAGTAGTTGACCAAAAATGCATCAAACCAACCGCATCTCCTTGGTCTACCTGTTGTTGCCCCAAACTCGGCGCCAATTCTTCCAAGCTTTTCACCATCTTCGTCAAAAAGTTCGGTAGGGAAAGGACCTAAACCAACACGAGTTGTATACGCTTTTACAATGCCTATTACACTAGAAATTTTTGTTGGTGGAATACCTGTCCCAGTGCATGCTCCCCCGGAGGTAGGGTTTGAAGATGTAACATAAGGATACGTTCCATGATCAACATCTAAAAGTGCCCCTTGAGCGCCTTCCAATAAAATTGATTTATTTTGCCGGATGGCATCATTTAAAAATGCAGATGTGTCGGTTATAAACGAATCAATTCTTTCATCAAATCGTAGACACTCATCTATTATTTCGTCAACATCCAGTGCTGCATGATCATAAACTTTTTTTAATAGATTATTTTTTTCTTCTAAGTTTTTTCTGATTTTTTCTTTTAATTTGTCCTTATTCAATAAATCGGCAATTCTTATTCCTCTTCTTGCATACTTATCTATATAACATGGTCCAATTCCTCTTCCTGTTGTACCGATTTTTTGAGTTCCTTGTTCATTAATGGAATCGAGTAACTTATGGTAAGGCATAATTAAGTGGGCATTATGACTAATAAATAAACGACCTTTTATTTCTATGGCATTTTTTTCTAACATTTCTATTTCGTCGAGCAATGCTTGAGGTTCAATAACAACTCCATTGCCAATTACGCAAACTACTTTTTCATGCAATATCCCAGAAGGTATCAAATGAAATATATATTTCTTGTCTCCAATTTGGATTGTGTGGCCTGCATTTGCACCGCCTTGATATCTTGCAACAATATCAACTTGGGAACTGAGTAAATCAACAATCTTTCCTTTGCCTTCGTCACCCCATTGACTTCCAACTATTATTGTCACACTCATTTTTTTCCTTAGGAAATAAAAGTTTAAGATTTAGAATGGATTAGATACAAAAAAATGAAATTTAATTATAAGAATTGCTATAATTTAAAATAGGAAGACTCATAGAAGTACCTCTATAAGTCAACCTAAATATATTTTTGAAACTTTTAACTATTCGAAACTCTGTACGGCTTTATCAACTGAATCAAAGTTTTCAAATATTGTAATAAGTTTAGTAATTACTAGTAAACTATTTATTTTATCAGTAGCATTTGCAAGTTTTAGAGAACCACCGCCATTCTTCATAGTTGTAAAACCACTAATTAACATACCTAGTCCGGAGCTATTCATAAATTTCACACTTCCCAAATCAACAACAAGATTCTTTTTACCGTCATCAACATATTTGTGTAAAAGTTTACTAAACTCTTCAGAATCGGGTCCGCCAATTACATTACCTTTTAATTCTATTACAACTGCCGAATACTTTTCGGATGTTTTTATTCTCATGTTTGCTCCCAATTGTTTATTAGCAAATTAAATATATCTAATTTCTAAATCAAGGAAAGATAGGTAAAATTAATTTTTATATCATTTTTATGTCTAACTATTTAAATAAAATTTCAGACATGGAATTTTATAAGAAACATTATAAATTATGTTTTTATATGTGAGTCTGAATAAATTAAAAAATATTGTAATTCCTAATTTTTATATATTTAATCTCATACTTATATTTCTAATAGGAACATATCTTAATCAAAGCCGTCTAAAAAGTGGATCATACAGAAAATAACATCACTAACAAAGCAAATCAGAAAGACGAAGATTTTTTGCTCATTGAAAAGTTTAAGGAAGGAAAGGAAAATGCCTTTACTGAACTTGTTCATAAACATAAAGAAAAAGTAAGAAATTTAGTTTTTTTAACTCTTGGCGATGTTGATTATGTTGATGATATTTCTCAAGATGTTTTTATCAGTGTATATCATAAACTTGCTGAATTTAGATTTGAATCCAAATTTACTACATGGCTTTATCGAATTACAGTGAATAAATGTAGAGACTACCTTAGAAAGAAGAGGGTCCGCAGCATATTCGTTTCTATTAAGGATTCTGATTTTGAACGAGGCAGTAGGGCTAATGCAGATAATATCGATATTCCAAATCTGGTAAGAAAAGCAATTGCTAAATTACCTGATAAATTAAAAACTCCATTAATTCTTCGTGATATTAAAGGATTTAGCTATCAAGAAATAGCTGATCAACTTGAATGTGAAGTTGGTACTGTAAAATCGAGAATATTTAGGGCAAGAGAAAGTCTTAAAATTATTCTGGAACCTTATCAAAAAGAATTGAGTGGTTAGTATTTGCTTTTTTTTGAACTGTATTATTTAAATAAATCTTAAACAATTCTTTAGATATTAAATTTGCTATTTTAAAACGGTTAAACGGAAATTGATTTGAAATCTGATCTACTTAAGGTAACAGATAGCAAGAAGCTTGAGAATGCTATATTCATCTCTGTTATTTTGTTTATATACAAAATAATATTCCCAATAAATGAAACTATCCTTTACTTAATCATTAATGAACTTTTAATTTTTGTCGCAGTATTTACCTGGGTTCAATACGTATCGGAATTTATTAATCCACGACTAAGCAAACCACTTTCACTTGTAATAAATACAGGCATTTTAAATGCTCTTGTATTTTTCATCATATCAATTTCTTCGTGGTTATTTAACGAAACTCAAAATTCAATTACCAGTTCAAATATTATCTACGTTCTTTTTTCCACAATTATTGTTTTTGTTTTTATTGGTTCGCTGGCATACATATTTTCCGTCTACAAAAATCTATGTTTTCATAGGCAGAAAAAAGATCCTAGGATGTACTTTAATACAATGATTGTATTTTTCATTTTAACCTCGCTTACTTCTTCATTTCTATCACCTTTACAAGTTGTTCAAGACTTAAAAGTCAACTTAGATAATGGAAATGATTTCATTTACAATGCATTTTATGTAATTACAATTAGTTTAATTTTAATTAATTCTCTTAGAGTAGCATGGATTGCCTTTCTGAATAAAAAACAGAAATTGGCTTTACTTGCCATCTCAATTGTGCTTTCCGTTTTATCATGGATAAATTTTTCAACGCTAATGTCGGATGATTTTGTATTAATAAGAAATTTCTCGCCAGCATTGGAAACCTTGTTAAGTTTAGTTATGATTTATGGTGCAATCTATTTTACGATTATATTTTTTACCACTTTATTTCATTTACCAACCGCCGAAGCAATTGATAGAAAATCTGAAGAACTGACTTCTGTAAAGGACTTGGGAAAATTAATGAACCAAGTTTTTGATTTTGAAGAGCTTTCTGAAACAATAACAAATACAACTATTAAAGTAAGTAATTCTGATGCTGCTTGGATTGCAATTAATGATGATAAAAAAACTAACCTCCAATCAATTATTGGATTGGGAATTATTGACGCAAATATTCTAACTGACTTTCTAATTAAAAATAATGTTCTTTCTGATTCTGAAGTTAAAGTAATTGATTTAGAAATTTTTAATAAAAAACATAAGCTGCCAAAGTCCGTAAAATCAATAGTTTCTGCGCCATTAACAGTTCACAACAGTAATAGAGGATACTTGTTTGCAGCAAGAAAAACCAGCAGAATTTATGAAGAAGAGGATAGTAAACCGGTTGGAACATTTGCAGGCTTTGCTGCAGTAGCACTAGAAAATGCAAAATTACTCGAAGAATCTATTGATAAAGAAAGATTGGAAAAAGAACTTGATGTTGCCAGAGAAGTTCAATATAAAATTTTGCCGCAAAAAAATCCTCAATATGATAAGGTGGAAATTACATCGTTATTTGTTCCCGCATTCGAAGTAGGCGGTGACTATTATGATTTCTTCCGAATTGATGAAACTCATTTGGGTATTGTTATTGCTGATGTATCAGGAAAAGGAATTGAAGCTGCTTTTATTATGGCAGAGGTTAAAGGTATTTTCTCAACGCTTGCAAGACATTATAATAATCCCAAAGAACTGTTAATAATGGCTAATTCTATTTTAGAAGACAGCATCACCAAAAAAAGTTTTGTAACGGCAATTTATGGAATAATTGATTTAAAGAAGGAAACATTCAATTTTGCAAGAGCTGGTCATTCTCCGTTGCTCTATTACCACAACGAATGTATAAAGCGATATGTCCCGACAGGCATAGGTCTTGGATTAGACTACACTAGACGATTTAAAGAAACAATAAAAGAAATGGAAATTAAGTTAAATAATAACGATATTATAGCTTTGTTTACAGATGGGATTAATGAATCTGTTAATGAAAATTTAGAAGAGTTTGGTTACGAGCGACTGGAAGAAATAATCAAAAAGAATTCAGATCTATCTGTTGATGAAATTTCAAATGAAATTATGAAATCGATTAGTACATTTTCCAAAAATAGTTCTCAGCATGATGATATAACATTAGTTTTAATAAAGTGGAAAGCCCACAAAAATTAAGGGGAGAAATTTAATGGCAGATTTCGATGTTGGAAGACATGGAGTCGGGTCTGTAAGTGTTTTAAGTGTAAACGGGTATCTAGATGCTCATACTGCACCCGATTTGGAAAACGCTTTTAACGGACTTATTAACGATAAGCAATACAAAGTTGTTGTCAACTTTTGCGATCTCAAGTATATCAGCAGCGCTGGTTTGGGTGTATTCATGGCTTATGTGGAAACAATGAGGGAAAATAATGGCGACATCAAATTCTGTGGTCTTAAAGAAGATGTTTACAATATTTTTGATCTATTAGGCTTTCCACTGCTTTACGAATTTTATAAAGAAGAAAAAGAAGCTATTGAAAAATACAACCTTGGCTAAATTACATTGACAAAAACTTTTAAAAATATTAATAAACGATTGAGTGTTAAAAGTACTACGAATAATCTTTCAAGAATTAGGGATTTTATTAAGAAGCTTTCTGCACAAGCCGGATTTGATGATTCATTGACAAATAAAATAGCGTTAGCTACCGATGAAGCATGCACCAATATAATTAAACATGCATATAAGTATTCGAAAGTAGGTAAAATTAATATTAATGCTTCGTATTCTAATACAAAATTACGTATCTCTATAACCGATGTAGGCTCACACTTCAACTCAAGTAAGGTTCCAGAACCTGATCTTCAAAAATATTATGATGAAAAGAGAGTAGGCGGGTTAGGTATTTTTTTAATGAAAAAATTAATGGATGAAGTTAAGTACTCTCAAACACCATCAAATAGAAACAAAGTCACACTTATTAAATATTTAAGGTAATTTGTTATGCAATTACCCGATAGTAATTCTGCCCATCGTAATTTATCGGCATTAGTAGATTTTTCAAATAATATAAACTCCAATCTAAATTTAGATTTCGCACTCAATAATTTACTTCTTACAAGTTTTGGTAAACTTGCAACTTCAAAGGGAATTATTGCGCTATTTAATGAGGATGACGAAATTGAAATAGCTTTGTCAAAGGGAGTAGGAGTAGAAATATTAAACAATTTTCCAAATAAGATAAAGCGAGAATATGCCTTAACTACCTTAAGAGAGTTTTGTTCACTCAATAATTTTGGGCTTGCCGAAAAGATAATTTCTTCAGATCAATTACTTGGATACTTTATTTTGGGTAAAAAAATCACTAAACAAGAATATACTTCCGAGGATAAGTTATTTATCTCAACTATTCTTAAAATAGGAAGCTCAACAATTAGAAATGCTCAAAGTTTCAATAAACTTTCGAACCTAAACAAGGAGTTAGATTCTAAGATAAATCAACTTAATTCCATTTTCGATTTAGGGAAAGAGTTTAGTAGTATTCTTGAAATTAAAAGGGTTTCAAAATTGTTGGTTTATTCGGTAAGTGCACAAATGCTAATATCTAAATACGCAATTGTAATTTTTCAAAATGATTCTGCTGAAATACTTGATACAAAATATGAGATAAAGCAACTTAATAGAGTTCTAGAGAAAGATGGAATCACTGCAATTACGGAACCAATTAAAGTGGATGAAAGTTCGGAGTTTTGTAAAGCATGCTTCGATATAGGCATTGCATTGGTTGTCCCAATGATGATAAAAAAAGAAAAGAAAGGCTTGCTCTTTCTTGGACCGAGAATCACAAAACAAGATTACTCTAAATCCGATATTGAGTATATTGCTTCAATAGCAAGTTTTGCGATTATATCAATTGAAAATAGTAGATTATTTGAGGAAACAATTGAAAAACAAAAACTAGAAAAGGACCTTGAACTTGCAAGAAGCATTCAACAAAATTTACTTCCTTCAAAATTACCAAAGTCTGAGGATTACCAAATTGCAGCTATTAATAATACAGCCAAATTAGTAGGTGGAGATTATTACGACTTTGTTAAATTGGATGATAATAGGTTACTGATTGCGATTGCTGATGTTTCAGGCAAGGGAATTCAAGCATCATTATTGATGGCAAATTTGCAGGCTTTTCTTAAATCTATTTATAAACAGAACTATAAATTGGAAGAAGCGTCTAACTTTTTGAATGATTTAGTCTCTGAGAATACAACCAACGGAAGCTTCATTACATTTTTCTGGGGAATTTTGGATATAGAGACACTTGAATTTACTTATGTTAATATGGGACACAACCCGCCTCTTTTAATTAGAGATGGTAGTATAACAAAGCTCAAAAGAGGAGGAATAATTTTAGGTGTAATGAAGACAGTAATACCTTATGATTATGAAACAATAAAAATGAAACTAAACGATACGCTAATATTATTTACTGACGGTGTAACCGAGGCAATGAACAATGAAAAAGAAGAGTATAGTGATGAGCGCTTTGAGAAACTTTGCCTTGAAATCTCAAGCAATGATGCTGATGTTATTTTGGATAAAATTTTACAAGATGTTTATAAACATACTGCCGGGACGGAACAATCGGATGATATTACCAGTTTGGTACTGAAAATCAATTGAGAACTTTAGTGAACAAATTACTATCAAAATATAGAAAAAAATTAATTGTGCCAATCACTGTTTTGCTAACAATAGTTGGTTTGACAAATATTTACTTTATTACCAATATAACCTCACGAACTAATGATGAATGTCTGTGGGAGCAAGAAAAAATTGGCAAGGATAGTGTCAGAATATATTTTGATCTAGTTAAGTTTGAAGGATTAAGTTGGGATGCTGGAATACGCGATGGTGATGATTTTTTAAAGATTGATGGTAAAAGATTAAGAAATATGCCCCATGCTTCATACTTAGCAGATAGAAAAGAAGCCGGTGATTCACTTGTGTTCACAGTTTCAAGAAATGGGGAAGTGTTTGATACAACAATCAAAGTAAAAAAACTAATCGAATATGCAAATCTTGCATTTTCTTTACTTGGACTCTTATGGCTTGCGGTTGGTTTTGTCGTATTATCGTCAAAACCTTTTGGGTATCCCCAAATTTTATTTTACAGGATTGGTGCTTTATTTGTTCTATTTACCTCAGGAGCAATATTCAGTGGGAATCATATATTAAATCCAATATTTAAATATCCCATATTAATGCTATTTGGGGATATTTCTTGGACTTTTGGAGGAATTTATTTGCCATTTATAATTGTCTACTTTTTCTGGGTATTCCCCTTAAGAACAAAAATTATAGATAAAAAATATACATCTAAAATATTATTGCTAACCCCGACTTTACTTTTTATACTAATTTTCATATTAAGAGTGATTTACATTTACTTGCCAGTTTATAACGGTGGATATATAAATAATATTGAAAATTATGGAATTTTACGGACCATTAACATTTTAATATTTATTGCGCTCATAATTGGTTTAATTTCTCTAATAAAAAGCTATACCAAATTAAGGGATCCAAATGAAAGAATAGCCATTTTTGTAGTTCTTATTGGATATGTAGTTGGAATTGTTTCACTTATATATATATATACTTTTGCAAATGTATTAGCTGATTCTATTTTTAATCATCCCGAGTACTTTTTACCAATATTTTTGGTAATACTGCTTCCATTATGTTTTGGTTATTCAATATTCAGGTACTCATTGCTCGATGTAAGTGATGTTCTTAAAAATACTATAATGTATGGCACAGCTACTTTTTTACTTGCGGGTGTTTATTTTCTTTTAATCTATTTTCTTGGGCAGACAATTAGTGAAGCTTTAACAAGTGATTATCAAGGAATTGTGGCTGCCGGTATTTTTATAGTTTTTGCATTTGTTTTTCAGTCAACTAAAGATAAATTCCAGAACATAATAACTAAGTACTTTTATCCCGAGCAGTTTGCTTATCAAAAAGTACTTTTAAAATTTAGTAATGAAATATCAACTATTGTTGGTTTAGATAATATACTTGATACAGTACAAGAAACTTTTGTAGATGCACTGAAGGTAGAGAAGTTTGGAATTGCCCTTGAAGATGAAGATACTAATGAATTTATTTTGAAGAGAGAAGATGGCTTTCAGAATAAAGAACTTAAATTCCCTAATAACGATAACATCATACCGAAACGAGTAGCTGAAAAACTAGAATTAAAACACCCTAATTCTTTTGACCAATTGGAATTTCCTAATGTATTTCCATGTGCTTATAAAGATTTGGAAGAGGAAGGAATTTACACAGTTATTCCGTTGATTATTAAGCAAAAAATAATCGGATTACTTCTGTTTGGATTAAAGCATTCAGGGGCTCAATTTGCCGGTAAGGATATTGATTTACTTATTGCAGCGTCCAATCAAACAGCAATATCTATAGAAAATGCAAGGCTGTATGGAGAAGAAGCTAAAAAGATTAAGCTGGAAAGGGAACTGGATGTTGCCAGGAAAATTCAAGAAGGTTTGCTCCCCAATGAAGTCCCTATAATTAGGAATTTAGATACTGCCGGTAAAATGATTTCTGCAATGCAAGTTGGTGGAGATTATTATGATTTGATAAAAGTCTCCGATACACAAATGTTTGTTGTGGTGGGAGATGTTTCTGGCAAAGGACTTTCTGCCTCTTTCTATATGTCTAAGATCCAAACAATGATTCAACTATTCAGCAATGAAACCAAATCCCCTAAAGAAGTTTTAGTAGAGGTTAATAAAAAGATATTTGGCAAAATATCTAAGCAATCATTTATTACTTTGACTATTGCCTTTGTTGATGTGGCTAAGAGAAGTATGAAGCTTTGCAGAGCCGGTCATACTCCTACAATAAAGTATTGTAACGGGGTTGTCCAATTTATTAAACCTAAAGGAATTGGGGTTGGACTTGAGAATGGTTTAATATTTGAGGAATCTTTAGAAGAAATTGAAATTTCTCTTTCGCCTAAAGATATATTTGTCTTTTCTTCAGATGGCGTTAATGAGGCAATGAATGATAATAATGATCTGTTTGGGTATGATGAACTAATCGAAGTATTAAAACAAAATTACAATAATTCCTCCAATGATATTGTTAATTCAACAATTAAATCAATTGACAAATTTAGAGGTTTAAAAGAACCATCGGATGATATTACACTAGTTGTTATGAAAGTATTATGAAAAGCAGTACTATTATTATTCTAACTTTTTACAACTTTGGATTAATCTTATTTTGACATTTATTCTATACTAACAGCAAATTCTACCTGGCAGAAATCAGTTTAATGAATCATCCTTTAATTTGCGATGTTTCCCCAGATTGAAAGCAATCTTCATCACAATTGGACATAAAAAAAGCCATCCTAATATTGGATGGCTTTTCTGAAAATTATATTTAACCAAGAATTAAAACTGAATACGCTCTCCGCGTTTTTTAGCATATTCTAAAACAAATGAGCTGGCTACAAACACTGAGGAGTAAGTACCAACTATTATTCCAAAGAATAATGTGAAAGCAAAACCTCTGAGCACTTCACCACCGAATAACAACAATACTGTAACAACCATTAAAGTTGTTAAGCTTGTAATTATTGTTCTTCTCATAGTTTTATTAATAGCTTTATTCATGATGGTTTCAACATCAGCTGTTTTATGAATTTTGATGTCCTCCCTAATTCTATCGTACACAACAACAGTATCGTTAATGGAATAACCTACCAATGTTAAGAATGCTGCTACCATACTTATTGTAATCTCAAGGTTTAGTACTGGAACAAATCCATATAGCAATGAAAAGACTCCAAGAGTAATAAAAACATCATGGAATAAAGCAACAACCGCTCCAAGTGCAAAACCAAACTTAAATCTGAATCCTAAATAAATGAGGATTACAATTAAAGAGAAAAACATTGCAATAATTGCATCTTGTTTTAGTTCGTCACCAATTTTTGGTCCAACTTTCTCTTCTTTAAGAACTTGGAATGGATTATCTGCATGTTTCTCAATCAGATTTTCTTTAATCCAATCTGCAATTGTTAAATTGAAAAGTAATTTATCGTTGTCAGGTTCTGGGGATACTTTTGTAACTTGGAATCCGTCGTTAAATATTTTTTTCGATAACAGATTAGTAATTTCAGCAGTAGGGAACTGCATTGTTAAAGAGCTTCCGCTTGAGTCCGTAATAACCGGAGTGGTTCCAGGAGCATGCTTTTCAATAAGTCCATTAATTGTACTTATTACATTCGGCAGCACGTTTCTTGGTATTTCTTGCAAATACGTTCTAATTAAAATTCCCGAATCGTCTCCAAATGTTTTAACCTCAACACTTCCTAAACCAATAGTTCCAAGTTCGGCTCTAACTTCAGTAATATCAACTGGTTCATTAAACTGTAGAGCAATTTCAGATCCGCCTTTAAAGTCGGTCCCTAATTCTAAGCCTCTAAATACTATACTAAGAACTCCAATTAAAAGAAGTGTTCCCGAAATCATATAAGCAATTTTTCGCTTACCAAGGAAATCAAAATTCATTTTATCAAATACTCTGGATCTGCTGCCAATATCAATTTTGTAGCCTTTGGCAATCATAAATTCAAATAATATTTTTGTTATGATCAAAGCACTGAATAAACTTGCAAGAATACCAATCATTAAAGTTAGCGCAAATCCTTGTATAGGACCACTGCCAAACTGATAAAGAATAATTGCAGTAAAGAATGTTGTAATGTTTGAGTCGAATATTGCAGAGTATGAATTTGAAAATCCACCTTCAACAGCAGCTTTAACCGTTTTCCCTGTAGACATCTCTTCACGAATTCTTTCAAAAATTAGCACATTAGCATCTACAGCCATACCAATTGTCAAAATAATACCGGCAATACCAGGCAATGTAAGTGTTGCATTAAATGCAGCAAGAATCCCCATTATAAATAAAAGGGTAAATAATAAAGCTAAATCGGCAAAAGAACCTGCTAATTTATAATAAACTAGCATAAAGATCGTAACAAGTATAAATCCAATTAAAGTTGAATTGAATCCTTGGTTGATTGAATCTTGCCCTAAAGAAGGTCCGACTGTTCTTTCTTCAATAATATCAACTGGTGCTGGAAGAGCACCGGCTTTAAGTACAATTTCAATTAATTTTGCTTCTTCAAGATCAGCCATACCAGTTATTTGTGAGCTTCCGGAGGGAATTTTGCCAATAATATTTGGTGCAGTATAAACAAATCCGTCAAGAACAATTGCGCACCTTTTATTTATGTTTGCACCGGTTATTCTAGCCCATTCACGAGCACCATCGGCATTCATTTGCATGTTAACAATTGGTTCTGTTGATGTTGGACTAATATTAGCTTGAGCATCAACAATTACACCTCCGGTTAATTCAGGAACTTTGTTAACTAAATAAAGCCTGTAATAATCAACACCATCTTGACTAATTTCTGGTTTTGCAGAATAAATAAATTCAACATTATCAGGAATTACTTTAGCTACTTCGGGTCTGCGTAAATAATTATTAAGAATTTCTTTTTCACTTTCCTTTACAACGGCATCCGCACTGTTTTGAGAAAGCAATCTAGCAATAGCAAAGAATGGATGATCCTTTGCAATCTCTTCTTCGGTAGGTTCCGAGGAAAGCAATGAATCTTCCAGTGAAGTTTCAGAAGTATCTTTTACATTTGTACCGGCAAGAATTTCATCAATCTTATTCATAATTGGGAATGCAAATTCCGGATCTTTAACTAATTTAAATTCAAGCATTGCACGTCCTTGGAGGAGATTTTTAGCTTCCTCTTTTTTGGCAATACCCGGTAACTCTACAATTATCCTTCTAGCGCCTTGTTTCTGAATTGAAGGTTCCGAAACCCCGTATTGATCGATTCTATTTCTAATAATTTCAATAGCTCGTGTAACTGCATCAGATTCTTGCTCTTGAAGTTCTTCAATAATGTCAGAATCTTCTTGCCTTATTGAACCGAAATATCTGCTTAATCTTATTTCGTTTTCTGCAAGTTTAGATGTTAAAATAGTTACTACATCTTCATCCGAAGTTTTGGCAATTTTTACTGTTTCATCAAGAATATCATTGAATTGTTGATCGGGATCTTTTGCCAGTCTTTCAAGAAGTTTAGCAGTATTTACTTCCATTACAAGGTACATACCGCCTTGTAAATCAAGACCAAGTTTAACTCTTTTCTCTCTTGCTTTTTTAATATCGGGATCAGCTATTCTTATGCTGTCTTCTTTGAATTCAAGATATGATTCAATTTCTTCATCACTCAAATTGGGACTAGCACTTGTGATACTGTCTCTTAATTGAGCAACAATTCCTGAAATTTCATTATTATTCTGATAATCTTGATAGGTTGGGTACAGTAAGTAAATGCTTAATGCAACCGCTGCAACAATCAATATTGTCCTAAATCTTAACTCTTTCATAAATTTTAATTGAAGTTAGTTTTTAAATTTATTTTTAGTGTAGTACAACTAAAGCCCTCAAACGAATTGAAGGCTTGTTAAAATCAATTATAAAGTGAACTATTCTCGTACAACCCATGTTTTTACTATAGCGTTAATATCATGATGGAGTTTTACATTAACACTATAAATTCCTAAAGCTTTAATAGGTTCTTCAAGATCAATTTTTCTCTTATCGATATTATAATTTTTTTCTTTTAGAGCATCGCAAATCATTTGGCTAGTAACTGAACCAAAAATTTTATCTTCTTCACCAACTTTCACCGGAATAGTTATGGACACATTTTCCAGTTCACCGGCTAATACTTTTGCAGCTTCTAATTCTTTTACTTCTTTTTTAGCTGATTGTTTTTTTTCTTCTTCCAAGGTTCTGATGTTACCTTTGGTTGCAATGTATGCAATTTGTCTTGGTAAAAGGAAATTTCTTGCAAAGCCGTCTTTAACTTCAACAAGATCACCAATTTTACCAAGTTGGTCATAATTTTTTCTTAAAATAACTTTCATAATAAACTCCTAATTACTTAACTGCTTCAGAAACGAATGGTAAAATTGCAACTTGTCTAGCTCTTTTAACTGCTCTAACAAGTTCTCTGTGTTGTTTTGCACTCAACCCAGTAATTCTTCTGGGAATAATTTTGCCTTGATCAGAAATAAATTTCTGAAGTTTCTTACTATCTTTATAGTCGATGTAATCTGTAATTACTCTTCTTGCTTTTTTATTTTTCATTTTCTACCTCAATTATTTTCATCGTTCATAAGATTAGATTCTTCATCATTTAAAAATTTATCAAATGAACTATCTTCAATATCCTTTGTATCCTTT
>CAYXXW010000006.1:24776-29241 GCA_964469115.1 uncultured Melioribacteraceae bacterium | reverse complement strand
TAGATGATAAAAAGTATTTCCTCAAAAATGAAAGAGGAATAGAAATCAGGGTGATTGGGGTTGCAAACAGTAAAAAAATGTATTTTGATTTGAAGGGTATTGAGTTTGGGAACTGGTCGGAAGTTTTGAAAAAATCTAAGCACAAATCTGATATTAAAAAATATATTGCTGAAATCAAGAAATTAAATTTGGCAAACTCAATTTTTATCGATTGCACTGCTAATGAAACAGCTATACCTTATTATAATGACATTTTGAATTCAAATATCTCAATTACAACTCCAAACAAAATTGCAAACACAAAAGATTTGGCATTTTATAAAAAGTTGAGAACAATAACACAAAAGAAAAATGTCAAGTTCCTTTACAGTACTAATGTGGGAGCTGGTTTACCAATAATTTCCACAATTAAAGATTTGATAGCCAGTGGTGAAAAAATAGTTAAGATAGAAGGAATACTATCCGGCACACTAAGTTATTTGTTTAACTCGTTTATTGGTGATGTAAAATTTTCTGAGATTGTAAAAACTGCAAAAGAAAACGGATATACAGAGCCCGATCCAAGAGATGACTTAAATGGATTGGACGTTGCAAGAAAACTTTTAATTTTGATTAGAGAAATTGGAATCGATTTTGAGCTGAAAGATATTAAGGTAGAAAATTTAGTTCCGATAAGAGCAAGAAAAGTTAAAACGATTGAAAACTTTTTCAAAATTCTTGAAGGCTCAGACAAAATGTTTAATGAAAGAAAAACTGATGCTGATAAAAATAATTCGGTATTAAGATATATTGCCAAATATGAAAATGGGAAGGCTGAAGTCAACCTTGTTGAGGTAAACCAATCGCATCCATTCTATAATCTTAAGGGTAATGATAATATTGTTGCAATAACTTCGCATAATTATTCATCCCAGCCACTAATAATAAGAGGGAGAGGTGCAGGTGCAGAGTTTACAGCCTCAGGAATTTTTGCTGATATTTTAAGAATTACAAATTATTTAGGTTAATTATGAAGAAAATACCAGTCGCAATTCTGGGTGCAACCGGAAGTGTTGGTCAAAAATTTGTTGAGCTATTAACCGATCATCCTTGGTTTGAGCTGACCGAACTTTGTGCTTCAGAAAGATCTGTTGGCAAACAATTTAAAGACGCAACAAAATGGGTTATGCCCAGCTTACTTAAAACAAATATTGCTACCAGAGAAGTTTTAGCTTGTAAGCCTAACTTAAAGTCAAAATTAGTTTTTAGCGCATTGGATTCTTCAGTTGCAGGTGATATTGAAACTGAGTTTGCAAATAATGGTTACTTTGTAATATCCAATTCTAAAAATCACAGATTTGATACTGACGTTCCATTGATAATTCCTGAAGTTAATCCTGAACATTTTGGATTAATTAAAAATAGAGACGGAGCAATTGTAACAAATCCAAATTGTTCAACAATTGGTTTAACTTTGGCATTAAAACCTTTGCAAGATGCTTTTAGAATTGAATCAGTAAATGTAGTTACAATGCAAGCGATTTCGGGTGGAGGTTATCCCGGAGTGCCCAGTATGGATATTTTTGATAATGTTATACCCTTTATAAGCGGCGAAGAAGAAAAAATGAAAACAGAACCGCTTAAAATTTTAGGAAAATACTCTAATAATTCAATTGAGTTCGCAAAAATTAAAATTAGTGCACAATGTAATAGAGTTGCTGTAATTGATGGGCATTTAGAAAATGTTCAAATTAATTTTACAAACAAACCAAAAAAAGAAGAAATCATAAAAATCTGGAGAGAGTTCACTTCAGTGCCACAAGAATTAAAGTTGCCATCTGCTCCAAAGAATCCAATTTATTATTTTGAAGAAGATCACCTGCCACAACCGAGACTAAATAGAAATCTCGAAAAGGGAATGGCTGTTTCAGTTGGGCGTTTACGCGAATGTGAAATATTCGATTTTAAGTTTGTTGTTCTTTCTCATAACACTATTAGAGGGGCCGCTGGTGGAACTTTACTTGCTGCAGAGTTAATGAAAGCGCAAGGTTATCTTAACGGAATTATAAATGAATAAAATTAAAGTTTTTGCCCCCGCTACAATCTCAAATGTTGGATGCGGTTTTGATACCATTGGTTTTGCCATACACCAACCTGGCGATATTGTTGAGTTAAGTTTAAAGAATGACGGAATTGTTAAAATAAAAAACATTACCGGCGATGGAGGAGTGTTGCCATATGACATAAAAAAAAATACTGCTTCAGTCAGTATTTTGGAAATGTTAAAAAATTATAAAGATAAAAACATTGGCGTTAATATTGTAATTAGGAAAAAAATGCCAATAGGCAGCGGCCTCGGTTCAAGTGCTGCAAGCTCTGTCGCTGCTGTGTATGGAATGAATAAATTGCTGAATAATTATTTTTCAAAAAATGATGTTTTAGATTTTGCAATTAAAGGAGAATCAATTGCAAGTGGGGCTAGTCACGCTGATAATGTTGCTCCCTCCCTGCTTGGTGGATTTGTATTGATTAGAGATTACAATCCAATTGATATAATTAAAATACCGGTTCCAAAGAATTTGTATTGCTCAGTTTTGTTCCCTCATATAGTTATTGAAACAAAAAAAGCACGCAAATTAATTAAAAACCAAATACAGTTGAATAAAGCTCGTAAACATTTTGGAAACATAGGTACATTAGTTTCTGGTTTATATGAAAGTGATTTTAATAGAATTGCGAGTTCAATTGAAGATGAAATCTCAGAGCCAGCTAGAGCTTCACTTATTCCACACTTTTATGATATAAAAAATGCTGCCCTTAATGCTGGAGCTTATGGTTGTTCAATATCAGGTTCAGGTCCCTCAATATTTGCATTTTCAAAATCTAAGGCTGGTGCGCATACTATTGTTTCCTCAATGAAGAAGATAACTGACCAAGCTGGAATAAAATCCACTACTTATATTTCAAAGATTAATTCTCAAGGGCCAAAAATCATAGGATAATTTTTATGAATTACTACAGCACCAATAATAAAAATAATCAAGTATCATTTCGGCAAGCAATTCTAAGAGGCCTTGCAGATGATAGAGGGTTATTCCTTCCTGAAAGCATTCCCCCATTATCAAAGAGTTTTCTTGAAAGTCTTAGTCATTTATCTTTCCAAGAAATTGCATTTGAAGTTTCTAAATATTTTATCGAAGATGAAATTCCAAAAAGCGATTTAATGAATATTATTGAATCATCAATTTCATTTGAAGCGCCATTAATAAATTTTTCTGATCAGTTAAATATTCTGGAATTATTCCATGGTCCAACTTTAGCTTTTAAAGACTTTGGCGCTAGGTTTATGGCCCAAACAATGAAATATTTTTTAAAAGATAATGACAAAGAAATAAACATTCTGGTTGCTACTTCAGGCGACACTGGAAGCGCAGTTGCAAATGGGTTTTTGAATATAAGGGGGATTAATGTAATTGTACTTTTCCCAAAAGGTAAAATTAGCAAGATTCAAGAAAAACAAATTACAACGCTTGGCAATAATATTACTGCAGTTGAAGTTGAAGGCACTTTTGATGATTGCCAAAGATTTGTTAAGGCAGCATTTGTTGATAAAGAACTAAAAAGTAATCTAAATTTAAGCTCGGCGAATTCAATTAACATAGGCCGACTAATTCCTCAATCATTTTACTACTTTGAAAGTTATAAGCAGCTTGAAAACAAAGAAAAAGTAGTTTACTCAGTTCCAAGTGGAAATCTTGGCAATTTAACTGCGGGAATTTTTGCTAAAATAATGGGTTTACCAATTCATAAATTTATTGCTGCAACAAATGCAAATGATGTTTTCACAAAATATATTAATAACGGTGAATATAAAACACGGCCTTCTCAAATAACCCTATCAAATGCAATGGACGTTGGTGATCCAAGTAATATTGCTCGAATTAAAGATCTTTATGAAGATGATCATTCAATGATATCAAATGTTATTTTTTCTAAAAGTTATTCTGATAAACAAACTTTAACAAAAATTTCTGAATTGAAAGATAAGTATAATTATATTATTGACCCGCATGGCGCAGTTGGCTGTTTAGCTCTTGAAGCTTATCAAAAAACAGTTGAGCCTAATTGCATAGGAGTAGTTTTAGAAACTGCACATCCTGGAAAGTTTATAGAAGTTTTTGAAAATAATTTAGACTTCAAACCAGAAATCCCAGAAAGATTAGCCATAAGTTTAAATAAAAAAAGTATTACGATCAAATTGGATAACAATTACAAGCACTTTAAGGATGTTTTACTAAAGTAAAATAATACTTGCGTTGATAATAGCTTTTTCATATTTTCGTTCCAATAATCTTTTAATGTTCTTTTAAAGTTTTGAATTATCAAGAAAGGCAGAGGGATCAGGCCCTGTGAAGCCTTGGCAACCGTCATATTTGATAGGTGCCAAATCCTGCCCTAATTATTAGGGAAAGATAATATTGGAATA
>CAYXXW010000006.1:0-24676 GCA_964469115.1 uncultured Melioribacteraceae bacterium | reverse complement strand
TATAAATTTGAAACCCTACAATTGCACGCTGGACAAGTGCCGGATCCCACAACTAATTCCAGAGCGGTTCCAATTTATCAAACGTCTTCATACAATTTTAATGATTCTGAACATGCGGCTGATTTATTTAAGCTAAAACAAATTGGGAATATATATACAAGAATTATGAATCCAACTACAGATGTTTTTGAGAAAAGAATTGCGGCTCTTGAAGGTGGTGTTGCAGCTTTAGCTACTGCTTCAGGTCAAGCAGCAGAGCATCTTGCAATTACTAACATCGCCGAAGCCGGTGATAATATCGTATCTACAAGTTTTCTTTATGGTGGAACTTATAACCTCTTCAAAGTTACTCTACCACGTGTTGGAATTAATGTAAAGTTTGTTGCAGGCGATGAGCCTGAAGAATTTGAAAAACTAATTGATGAAAAAACTAAAGCTATATATATTGAATCAATTGGAAATCCAAGGTTAAATATTCCCGATTTTGAATCAATTGCTGATGTGGCCCATAGAAATGGAATTCCACTAATTATTGATAACACTTTTGGAGCAGCCGGTTATTTGGTAAGACCAATCGACTTTGGGGCTGATATAGTTGTTCAATCAGCAACAAAATGGATTGGAGGACATGGAACTTCAATAGGAGGAGTAATTGTTGATTCAGGTAATTTTGATTGGGGGAATGGCAAATTTCCACTTTTTACTCAACCATCTGCTGGTTATCATGGATTAAACTTTAATGAAGTTTTTGGGAAAGGTTCACAATTTGGAAATATTGCTTTTATAATTAGAGCTCGTGTTGAAGGACTGAGAGATTACGGTCCTTGTGTTAGTCCATTCAATTCATTTCTATTCTTACAGGGTATTGAAACTTTATCTTTACGAGTTGAAAGGCATAACAGTAATGCTTTAACTCTTGCAAACTGGTTAAATAATAATCCGCAAGTTGATTGGGTTTGGTATCCTGGATTAAAAGATTATCCATCTAACGAAAATGCGATAAAATATTTACGTTCCGGTTATTTTGGTTCAATGCTTTCTTTTGGAATTAAAGGAGGATTAGATGCTGGGAAGAAATTTATTAATAAAGTCAAGTTAGCAAGTTTAGTTGCTAATGTTGGTGATGCCAAAACTTTAGTAATTCATCCAGCATCAACTACGCATCAGCAATTATCTGAAGAGGAACAAAAGTCATCCGGTGTTCTGCCTGAGGGAATACGAGTATCAGTCGGAATTGAACATATAGATGATATAATAAATGATTTCGAGCAAGCATTAAATTGGGAATAATGTATATCTCAAAATCACAAAATAAAAATGAGATTAAAAATGCTAGTGGACAATTTGGAGAGGAAATGATTGCAAATACTCAATTTGTAAAAATATTTTCAAAATCTATTCCTCTTCAACTTGAATGTGGCAAGACTTTAGAATCTGTGACTGTTGCTTTTCAATCATTCGGAAAGTTAAATTCTGCTAAAGATAATGTGGTTTTGGTTAATCATGCACTTACTGGAAATGCGCATGTAGCCGGAATAATTGGTAAGGAAGAGATTAAGAATTCCAAATCAGTTAAGCAACTTTATAAATACAACAAAATGTTTTTTGAGAAGGAAGGATGGTGGTCAAAATTAATTGGACCGAGAAAGGCGCTCGATACAAATAAATATTATGTAATTTGCCCAAATGTTCTTGGAAGCTGCTATGGAACGACCGGTCCCACTAGTATTAATCCGAATTCAAATCAATTATACAGAATGAATTTTCCGGAAGTTACGGTTCGTGACATGGTCAAGGTTCAAAAAGAATTATTTAATTTTCTTGGAATTAGTAAAATTAAATTTGCAGTCGGTGGTTCTCTTGGCGGAATGCAGGTTCTTGAATGGGCAATTATGTTCCCCAATATGCTAGATAAAATTATGCCTATTGCAGCATCTGCTGGACACTCAGCTTGGGCAATAGGATTAAATGAAGCTTCTAGGAATGCAATTGTGAACGATCCCGAATGGAATCAAGGGAATTATAAAAATCAGCCAGAAAAAGGAATTAGTTTGGCAAGAAAGATCGCAATGATTAGTTACAGAAGTTACCAATCATTCAATAAAAAATTTGAACGTAGAATAAGTTTATCACATGAGAGACCAATTTTTGAAGTTGAAAGTTACCTCAATTACCAAGGGACTAAACTAACAAATAGATTTGATGCAAATACCTATTTATATTTAAGTAAAATAATGGATCTGCATGATGTGGGCAAAGACCGTGGTGGGATTAATGAAGCTCTAAGTAATATTAAAGCCAAAACAAAGTGTGTCGGAATAAACTCCGATATATTATATCCGGTTGAAGAGCAAAAAGAGATTACAAGCCAAATCCCAAATGCAGAATATGTAGAAATAGATTCTATTCACGGACACGATGCATTTCTAATTGAATTTGAGCAGCTTGATAAAATTATAAAGGAGTTTATAGGGAATTAAATATTCTCTAAAACTCTCTTCAACTTCTCGGTAACTTCAGAAGCTATTTCCTCTAATTTTTCACTTTTAACAGACTGCATTGAATCTATTGGATTTACTATCGCAACTTCCACTTTGCAATCATCTAACTCTTGAACAATTACATTACAGGGAAGCAAAACTCCAACCTTATCTTCAGCAATTAAAGCTTTATGTGCAAATGGTGGACTACATGCACCCAAAATTTTGTACTTTCTAAAATCAACATCTAACTTTTTCTTTAATGTTGCTTTAACATCAATTTCCGTTAACACTCCGAAACTTTCTTTCTTTAATTCTTCCTCAACTTTTATTAAAGTTTCTTCAAAATTTGTATCAACTGTTTTTGCAAAGTAGTAACTCATTATTTTCTCCTTTACTTAATACGATGTAAAAAGTAAAATTAGGTTTCACTTTTTCTATGAATTGAATTATAAATTGCAGAATAATCTTTGTCAGCCTCTCCCTGTTTTATAGATTCTAATAATATTTTTCTTACTCCCTTTAGAGTATCAGTATTTATATTCTTATCAGCAAATTCATGTAACATTAAATCCAAATCTTTAAGTAAATGCTTTACGGGGAAATTAGGATTTTCAAAATTTCTATCTAAATAATTTGGCAGCTTTTTATCAAAAGTTGGTGCGTAAAGAGCGCTGCTTCTAAGAATATCCATAAATATCTCTGCATCTAAATTGTTTTCTCTCACATAACCCAAACTCATTGAAAATGCGGCAGTTTCAGTTATTATAAGTTGGTTGAGTGCAAGTTTTATAGCAGATGCTTTTCCAACTTCGCCTATAAGCATTATTTTGTTACTGAATGCCTCAAATAATTTTTTCCACTTTAGAAATTGATTTTCATTTCCACCTACTAAAACAATTAATTCTTTATTTAATATTTGAGTTATGCTTCCGAGAACCGGGGCTTCAAAATATTCTCCGCGTAATTTAATAATCCTTCTCTCCAACTCAATACTTTCTGTTGGAGCAATTGTACTCATTTGAATAATTGTTTTATTCTCAAACTGACCAATATTACTATCAAATAATACTTCTTCAATCGCATCATAATTTGAAAGCATCAAAATAATTGCATCAGATTCATGGAAAAATTCATTAATATCGATAAAAGCATTAGCTCCAATTTCTAGAAGAGTTTCAACTTTACTCGCAGTTCTGTTATAAATATTTAAATCGTATTTTGCCTCAAGAATTTTTTGAGCCATTGGTTTTCCCATTAAACCGGTTCCGATTAAGCCTATTCTCATTTTAGAACCCCAAGATAATTCGATATATCTAATTCAATAAGTTCTTCGCTAAAAAAGGGCTCTCCATATTCCTTTCCTATTTTAAATCCAAAAGTTTTTGATCGCGATTCTAAGAATTTTAGAAATTCCGGAGTACTGATAAATGTCTGAGTGCCCTTTTGTGTAGCTCCATCAATATGAAATTGTGTATTGTAAGCTCGCACGGCCTGCATCTTTATTTCAAACGTATCAGAAATATCTACAACAAAAGAGGGATGAAATTCATAAGTCTGCATAAAATAAATAATCTTTTTGGGTCTATATGCTGTTTGCTTTTTTTTGTTAAAAGTAGTTTTGATTTTCTCCAAGCCCGAAAAGAACGTTGCTCTTTTAATTAATTTGCTCGCTTCAATATGGTCGGGATGCCTATCATTAAAATAAGGTGCAAATATAATTTTCGGTTTATGTTTACGAATTGATTTTATTACTTTTAAAGTGTTTTCCTTATTTACTATTATATGCCCGTCTTTAATTCCTAAATTCTCTCTAAAAGATATATTTAAAATCTTAGCTGCCGTTTGTGCTTCTTTTTTTCTTGTAGCTTTTGTTCCACGAGTACCAAGCTCTCCGCCGGTTAAATCAGAAATGCCTACCCTTAATCCAGACTTTATCAATTTAGCAATAGTTCCACCCATTGCCAATTCAGCATCATCCGGATGTGCAGCAAATACTAAAATATCTAAATTCAAAATTACCTCTTGTTTTTTATTAGCAGTCTAATATTATTAAATTATCACTGAAAATAAAATTTCTAATGTTCTTATAATTATATTTACTTTTCTAAAATTTTATTAAAGGTAAAACTTGGAATATGAAGCTGTAATTGGTCTGGAAGTACACGCTCAATTATTAACCGATACAAAAATATTTTGCGACTGTTCTACAAAATTTGGGAATCCGTCAAATACAAATGTTTGCCCGGTTTGTTTAGGTCATCCGGGAGTACTTCCCGTATTGAATAAAAAAGTTGTTGAATATACAACTCTTATGGGTTTGGCAACTAATTGTATAATAAATGAAAAATCTGTTTTTGCCAGAAAAAACTATTTCTATCCCGATCTTCCAAAGGGATATCAAATCTCTCAATTTGAACTGCCAATTTGTGAGCATGGTTCTATTAAAATAAAAACTGATAAAGAGAAGCAAATTGGAATTACCAGAATTCATATGGAAGAGGATGCCGGAAAATCTATACACAATCAAGGCTTTGATACTTTGGTCGATGTAAATAGATGCGGCGTTCCGTTAATTGAGATAGTCAGTGAGCCGGATATTCGTAATGGAGAAGAAGCTTATCAATATTTAACTAACTTAAAAAAGGTTTTAACTTATTTAGACATTTGTGATGGCAATATGGAAGAAGGTTCATTAAGATGTGATGCAAATATTTCAATTCGACCAAAAGGTTCATCAGAGTTGGGAACAAGAACTGAAGTCAAAAATATGAACTCATTCAAAAATGTACAGAGTGCTATAGATTATGAAATTGATAGACAAATCAGTTTAGTTGAAGATGGTGGCAAAGTAGTTCAGCAAACATTGTTATGGAACGCAGAGCAAAATAAAGCTACATCCATGAGAGGGAAAGAAGAAGCCCATGACTATAGATATTTTCCAGATCCCGATTTAATGCCTGTAATCGTAAGTAAAGAATGGGAGAATGAAATCCAAAGCAAAATGCCGGAGCTGCCCCAAAAGAGAAAAGAAAGATTTGTCAATGAACTTAAATTACCTGAATACGATGCAGAAGTTTTAACATCCCAAAAAGAGATTGCAGATTATTATGAGAATGTTCTAAATGAAACCAACGAGACAAAAATTGCGAGTAATTGGGTGATGGGTGACGTTTTGAAAATAATTAATGAGCAAAAGTTGAGTTTTGCAAATTTCCCAATTTCGCCAGGCAATTTAGGTAAATTAATAAATCTTATTACCAA
Organism: uncultured Melioribacteraceae bacterium; assembly: GCA_964469115.1. GTDB lineage: Bacteria > Bacteroidota > Ignavibacteria > Ignavibacteriales > Melioribacteraceae. The sequence goes on along the minus strand of CAYXXW010000006.1, from coordinate 18,932 downwards.
TAATAAAATTAGTAGTAAAATAGCGAAAGATATCTTTCCTATCATGCTGGAAGAGAACAAGGATCCTAATATTATTGTTGCAGAAAAGGGTTTAACACAAATTACAGATACTTCTGCAATTGAATCTGCAATAGATAATGTAATAAATAATAATCCAAATCAAGTTGAAGAATTCAAATCCGGCAAAGAAAAAGTGATTGGATTTTTAGTCGGGCAAGTAATGAAGGAAACCAAAGGTAAAGCAAACCCGCAAATGGTTAACGAAATTCTACATAAGAAATTGAACAGTTGAAAAATTTAATCCTATAATTTTGTCATTCCCACGAAAGTGGGAATCCAGAAAGGTAATTATGAGATTAAGTCAATTGACCCCTAGACAACAGAAATCAGTATATATTTATAGTTAATCGACAATTTATTAAAAAGTAATTACCTTAAAATGATTAGAATATAATTTTATGGTAAACAAATCTTGCCTAAAACAGTCGCACGTGACGCTCCAGTTGTTCTAGGAATATTTGTCGGATTACCCGAAATGGTTTCATTTGCTAAAACCGCAAAACAAATAGCTTCTTTTGCATCAGAAGAAACTCCAATATCATCAATTACTTTTAGCTCAACTGAGCTTCCAAATTCTTTATTTAGGCATTCATATAAAAATTTATTTTTCGCACCACCACCACTTACAATTAGTTCATCAATAATTGTTTCATCTTTAACAAATTTATCATAATTTCGAAATATCCCATACGCGGTAAACATTGTTGCAGTATGCAGCCAATCTTCCTTAGAAACACTGCCAAACTGCTGAAGCAACTCACTTAAAAACTGTTCTCCATAATATTCTCTTCCAGTAGATTTTGGTGGAGTTCTCTCAATAAAATCGTCTTTTTCTATTAATGATTTGAACAAATCCTCGTTCAATTTTCCCGAGCGTGCAATTGCTCCGTCTTTATCATAATCTTTGCTAAAAAGTTTTTTGGTTAATGTGTCTATTAACATATTGCCCGGACCGGTATCAAAAGCAAGAACCTCTTGTAATCCTAATTCCTTATTTAAAATAGTAAAATTAGAAATACCTCCAATATTTAAAAGTGCACGATTATTTTTGTGTGAATGAAAAAGTAAATAATCAAAATATGGAATAAGTGGAGCGCCTTCGCCACCTAATGCTACATCGCCAGTTCGAAAATCTCCAACGGTGATAGTATTAGTAAGTTTTGCTAATACAGCAGGATCACCTATTTGTAAAGTAGAAGAAATCTTGTAGCCTAAATACTCCTGCTTTCTCGGAAGATGCTGTACTGTTTGACCATGAGTTCCAATTAAATCAACATCAGTTAGTGAGAAATTTAAATCTTCACATAATGCATTAATTGCATCAAAGTAAACATTCGGAATTAGGAAATTTAATTGAGATAAATCTTCCACATTGCTGGATTCTTTGACTGAATTTTTTAACAACTTATTTTTCAATCCTTTCGGGAAAGGATATTCTAAAAATCCAACTAATTCAATTTTGGTAAATGTACTATTACCTTCAATTTCTACAAGAGCAACGTCAACTCCATCGAGAGAAGTTCCAGACATAATGCCAATTACATTTTTCTTTTCTTTGTTTGATATTTCAATTAACCGTTTCATAGGTCTACCATAATATATTTTAATAATTTCTCATTTAAACTTGCTAATTTTATATCAGAAATTCGAATTAATATTAGGAAGAATAGTGGAACATTTACTTGGAGCTCATACCTCAACCTCCGGAGGAGTATCTAAAGCAGTAGAAAGAGCAGAAAAATTAAGCTTTACAGCAATTCAAATTTTCACGAAGAATAACAATAGATGGGTTGCCAAATCAATAGAAAATAAAGAAATCAATAAGTTTAAATCAAGCTTAGAAAACTCAAATATTAAATTCGTTGTAGCTCACGATTCTTATTTAATAAATCTCTGCGCATCAAATCCGGAGTTATTAGAAAAATCAAGATTAGCTTTTATTGATGAACTCACCAGATGCGAGCAATTAGGAATTCCCTACCTAAACTTTCATCCAGGTTCTCATACCGGAAGAGGTGAAGAAGAAGGATTAAAAGTTATTGCGGAATCAATTAATGTAGCTCATGATAAAACTAAAGATTTTAAAGTAAGCAGTATGCTGGAAATTACTGCAGGCCAAGGAACTGCGTTAGGTTACAGATTTGAGCATATTGCAAAAATAATTGAACTTGTTAAAGATAAAAACAGAATGAGTGTCTGCATCGATACTGCACATCTATTTGCAGCGGGATATGATTTTAGAACACGAGACACTTACTACAAAACAATGAAAGATTTTGATAGAATAATTGGACTTAGCAAACTAAAATGTTTTCACATGAACGACAGTAAAAAAGAACTGGGCAGCAGAGTTGACAGACATGAACATATTGGTAATGGCTTTATAGGAATTGAAGGATTTAGAAATATTATGAATGATGAAAAGTTGAGTTCAATTCCTAAAATATTAGAAACGCCAAAAGGTAAAGATCAGCTTGAGGATTTAGAAAATTTGGACGTTTTGAGAAGTCTTATTAAAATCTAAAATATTTACGGTTCCAAAACCCTTGCAACCATAATCCCGGTATGCCTATCCACAGCTTTTACATAATCAGAAAGTGGCTGTTCTGTTATCTGCAATTTCTTTCCGCGTAAAGGCGCATGCATAAAATGAATTCTTCCGTCATCCATTTTAACTGCCATTCCTGTATGGGAAATATCCAATCCGTCTGCGCTTGCTGTTAATAAAATTATATCTCCATTTTTAATACTGTCCTCAACACATGCAATAAAATTTTGTGGGATGTAATAGTAATTCCTTGAATTGATCGAATCTTCAATTGTACGTATCTCTTCAACAAATTTTGGATTATTTTTAAGCTGTTTATATAAATCAGAATGAGAGCTCATGAAATCAATTTGTTTTGTAAAATCCATTCCGCCAATCTGTTTGGTAATATCTTTTATATTTCCTCGTTTGTCATTGTCATAAAGCCAATCTGATGCATAATGCAGTCTGGATGGATAACCATTAATTTTCCCATCTCTATATCTGATATTTTTCAATTCTGTTTGGTAATCCTCAAATGAGGTTTTCCCTTTTTTAATGCATCTTGCAAAAACTAGAGAGCTTTCAAAAAAGGTATAACAATCTAATCCTGTTAAATGAATTACAAGCTGCTCAGTTTCACCTTTCTCTAAAGTAAATGCTTCGTAATCCAAACCTAAAAAGGTTTTTCCAACTTCTATTAAAACATCACCGATTGGTTTTTCGACTAAATTTTTTGAAACTGCAAATTCAAATTTAGATTTACAAATTTCAACATCTTCATTAGAATAAATTGATTGAGCATTAACAGTAATAGACAGAAATAATAATGAAAGAATAAGATTGAAATTTTTCATATCGGCAAATCCTCCTCTTCTGTTGATTGCTGAGTCACTTGTTCTTCAAAACTGGAGTGAAACATATCTAAGTTTTCAAATCGCGCAAATTCTTTTATAAACTTTAATCTTGTGTCACCGGTCGGACCATTTCTCTGTTTACCAATAATAATTTCCGCAATTCCTTCTGTAGATTCACCATCTGCAAATTGAGTAATGCCGTAATACTCTGGTCTATTAAGGAATATAACAACATCTGCATCTTGCTCAATTGAACCCGATTCCCTTAAATCTGAAAGCTGTGGTCGTTTATCTGTTCTAGTTTCAACTGCTCTATTCAACTGTGAGAGAGCAATAACCGGCACATTTAATTCTTTAGCTAGAGATTTTAGTGACCTAGAAATTGTAGAGATTTCTCTTTCTCGACTATCCATTCTAGCACTTGATGACATCAGTTGAAGATAGTCAATTATTACTAAGCCAATATTTTTTTCGGCTTTTAATCTTCTTGCTTTAGCACGAATCTCCAGCACAGTTTGTCCGGGGCTATCATCTATATAAATTGGAGACTGACTAAGTTTGTGTGCCGTTCTGCTTATTCGTGGTCCATCTTCAGCTTTAAACTTTCCGGTTCTAACATTATGGGCATTAATTCTTGCTTCAGCGCAGATTAAACGGGTAACTAATTGTATAGTAGCCATTTCAAGACTAAATATAGCTATTGGGACTTTATCATCAATTGCTGCGTTGCGAGCAGCAGAAAGTGCGAATGCTGTTTTACCCATGGAAGGTCTTGCCGCAACAATTATTAAATCAGACTTTTGGAAACCTCCTAACATATCATCCAGGCCTATAAATCCTGATGGGACAGAAAAAGAAGATATTTTCTTGGAGTGAATTGCTTCAATATGCTCAATAGCTTCTCTAACCGCTCTATCCATTGATTTATAAGATTCTTTTAATCCCGCTTCAGTGATTTCAAATATTTTAGATTCCGCTGCATCTAAAAGATCGAAAACATCTTCATTCCCAGAGTATGCATTGGTAGCAATTTCCATTGAAGAAGTAATGAGTTTCCTTAAAATCCATTTTTCTAAAATTACTTTCGAATGATAATCAACATTCGCGGCAGATGAAACATCTTGAGCAAGTTTACTAATGTAGGAAGGTCCGCCAGCACTTGAAACTTTACCGTTTTTATTCAATTCTTCGTACAATGAGACTGAATCAATGGGTTCATTCGATTCAAAAAGAGAAATCATTGCTTCATATATTAGCTGATTTTTTTTATCATAAAAACATTCCGGCTGCAAAGTTTCAATTACTTTTGGAACTGCTTCCTGATCTAGAATCATTGCTCCAAGAACAATTCTTTCAACATCAACCGCTGACGGCGGCTGTTTTGCGGAACTACTAATATTCTGATTTACCTGTTCTTCCATTTCACTTTATTTATTTATACTATCAAATAATTTTCTAAACTTTTGTACGTCTTCCCAACAGCCCCTTTTCCAATTTGGATTTCTCAACAAAGCTGCCGGATGATATGTTACCATTGTTTTAATACCTTGTACTTCGTAAATGTTTCCTCTTAATTTTGTTAAACTGCTCTTTACATTTAACAAACTTGTCGAGGCAACTAGCCCTAAACAAATAATTGCTTTGGGTTTAATTAATTCAATTTGCTTGAATAAGTAGGGCATACATTCCTGCATTTCAGCCGGCAACGGATTTCGATTATTTGGAGGTCGGCATTTTAATATGTTTGCAATATAAACTTCTTCTCTATCAAAATTAATGGCTTTTAAAATATCGGTTAATAATTTACCCGCTCTGCCAACAAATGGTATTCCCTGCTTATCCTCTTCAGCTCCGGGAGCTTCACCAATTACCATAATATCGGCATTTGGATTTCCAATTCCAAAAACAAAACTATTTCGTGTTTTACCTAAAGGACATTTTTGGCAATTATGAATATTGCCATAAAGTGAATCGAGAGTTTTATACTCTGATAAATTTTCGAATAAATTGTTAGATGCCATATATAAATTAGTTTCTTCTTTAACAAGAACTTGTGAAAACTCTTTATTTGTTTCTAAGTCAATTTTCTCAAATAAATCGTCCCCAAAAATATCTTTTTGATCTTTAATTGCTTCCAATAATAATTTTTGAGTATTATTCATCGCTTAGAAGTAGTGAAATATAAAATAAGAATATAACTATAAAAGTATTGAAAACGAATAACAACTAATAAAATTTATTAAAAAAAAAGGAAGTCATATTTGACTTCCTTTTAAAATTAGTTAACCTAAATTTTATTCTTCACTTGTTTTGTATCTATACTCAATTTCTCCATCAGCCATTTTCCTGAGAGCTTGCACATGTGGTTTATCTCTCTTTTCAAATTCTACCGAAATTTTTTCTTGTTCGGTATTATCTCTATCATCAAAATCATCTTCACTATTGGGGATAAAGGTGTTCATTAATGCATTGAATTCAAGCTTATTATCTTCATTCAGTCTTCTAGCTTCCTGTCCGGCAACAATTATTGCCTCGTAAAGATTTGCAGCTTTTGCTTTTAAATCTCTTAAATCTACAGGTTTTAATCCCATTTTATTCTCCTTTTACTAATTCACTTTTTATAATTTCATTTACTTCTTTTTGTGCATCATCTAGATTATAATTATAAACATTATAATCGAATTTTCCTCTATAATTTAATTCCATTTCTGCTCTGGTAATTCTCTTATTAAAGTCTTCATCCGATTCAGTTTTTCTATTGAGCAGTCTCTTTTTTAGCTCTTCAATACTTGGCGGTGATATAAAAATTAGGACTGAATCATGATAAACATCTTTTATATTAAGTGCTCCCTTTACATCAACTTCTAATAAAATTGAAATACCATTATTAATTTTTTCAAAGACCAAGTCTTTTAAGGTCCCATAATAGTAACCAAAGAACTTACCCCATTCAAGAAATTCTTCGTTTCTTACTTTTTCCTTAAATCCCTCTTTATTCATAAAAAAATAATCAACTCTGTCAGTTTCAGTAATCCTTTTACCTCTGGTCGTAGCAGAAATTGAGAAAGATAATTCTGGAAATTCTTCCATCACATTTTTAATAATAGTAGTTTTGCCAGTACCGCTAGGAGCCGAAAAAACAAATAATTTTCCTTTTTTATCTTTCAACATTTACTCGATATTTTGAACTTGCTCTCTAATCTTTTCAAGTTCTTCTTTTATGTTTATTGCTAAATGCGAAATTTCTGAAGATATTGATTTGCTATTTATTGTGTTAACTTCTCTATTAATTTCTTGGCAGATAAAATTTAACTTTCTTCCAACATCTTGGGAATTGTGCATAGTCTCATTAAATAGCTTTATATGGCTATGAAGTCTGATGCACTCTTCAGTTATATCATGTTTCTCTGTTAAAATTGCTAATTCAATTTGGAAACGGTCTTTATCATCAACAAATTCCTCAAAGAGTTTTTTAGCTCTCTCCTTAAATTTGTCAAAATATTCTAATGTAGAATTTTTTGATAAATTTTCAATTTTACTCAAAGCTAAGTCAATATTTTCAATTCTGTGCTCTAAATCTAACTTTAATTCAGCTCCTTCTTTAGATCTCATTTCAATTAGTTGTTCAATTGCACGTTCTAATGATTGAACCAAAACACCAACTTCCAAATCAATATTTTTATCAAGTTGATCTACCAAATTATCTTTAAATAATAGTATTTGATCCAGAGTTATCTCTTCTGTACTGTTTGCTGAATCTTTTATCTTTTTAAGAAGGCCAAATATTTTGTTAAACTCTGCTTCATTAAGAGCAACATCTTCATTTAGGGAATTATTTACAGAAAGATTAAAATTGACTGAAATTTTACCTCTAATTATTTTAGATTTTAATAGATCACGCATTGCAAATTCATGCTGACTTAATTCGCGCGGCAATTTTATAGATAAATCCAAATATCTGCTGTTCAAACTTTTAATTTCTGTTTCTAAAGTAAAATTATCGTTTGAAAAAGTGTCGTTACCATAACCGGTCATGCTTAATAACATATTAAAACCTTAAAAAAGAATAACGTTAAAATTACTCAATTTATTAATGGTATTCAAAAAAGAATATTCTGGTTTGCTGTAAGTTAGAATGCTTCCCCAATTCCTATCTGGAATTCAAGATTATCTAAAAATGGAGAATGTTTTAATCTTGTAAAAAAACTTCGTTTATCATAAGGATTGTATGCTTTAAATCCAAAATCTAATCTGATTGGAGCAAAATCTGAATAATACCTAAATCCAAAACCCGCAGCCACAGCTAGTTCATCATACCTAAATTCACGATAATCGTTCCAAACATTACCATAATCTATAAAAATTGCAGCCCCAATTTTTTCTGACAAATATTCCCTCCCCTCAATTGAGCCTTCCAATAAGAAAAAGCCACCTGGTGTGATGTTTCTTGCAACATTTTCAATCTCATTTTGTGTTGGATTTTCAGGAAGTACAATTTCGGTAACCGGCAGATCATTTGCTGTCCAACCTCTGATTGAATTGCTTCCGCCAGCTGTAAATCTTTGGTTGTAAGGTATATCTTTTAAGTTTCCATGATATTCTTGAATATTTCCAACTTTAAATTTAGCGCCGAAAGAATCAAAAATATTTTTTAAGTAAGGGAAATAAAATGTTGATGTTAAAACTAATTTATAATAAGCAGTTTGTCCAAAATTATAATTGCCGATTTTGCTAAATATGTATGGAAGCGCATTACCATCCTCTGCCAAAATTGTTAAAGAGTAGCCTTCGGTAGGGAATAGTAGGTCATCTGTTTTATTAGCTAGTAATTGTACGCCAAGAATTGCACTAGTACTGTTAGTAGTTAAAGTTCCACCGCTCCAAAGAGTATCCAATTTATCATATAAATAATCTTCTTGAAAAATATATTCGGAATTTTGCCATGTTAAATAGGTTGAAAGAGCAGTCAAATAAATATATGGAGGCAGCTCATAATTAAGGTTTAACTTTGCTCCATAAATATTGGCATTCCACAGATTTTTCTTTTTCTCTAATGTGTAAAATGTTTCTAATATAGTGTTAATAGGTCTACCAAAAAGGAAAGGCTGTTCAATACTAATGCGTGCATCGGCAAAACCAAAAATATTGCTGCTTGTTAAACTTGCTTCTTTTATGAACTCAGTAATATTTTGTGCTGCTGCTGAAGTACCAATTGTAAGTTTGCGCGCTCCTCCAAGAAAATTTTTATTGATATAGGTTAAACCTAAACCTAGTTTGAAAATATTATCTTCATTTATTCCAATTATCTCAGGTGATAGTTCATTTAGCAAACCAACATCCGTAATGATGCTAACTGGAACATAGTTACCATTAGTATCTACCACATTGCCCGCAATTACGGCAGAGGAGAACAAATTTGTTCTGTATAATCTTATTTGAGCAACCTTGAGAGAATTATAACTATAATAATTTTCTCTAGTTATATTTGCAATTTCTTCAATTAAATTCTCACTTACTAAATCTTTTCCCGGACCACTTTTTTCAACAGTAACACCACTTATTCTGTATCTGTTACCTAAATTAAATTCGGTTGTTATATCAACAAGATTTAATAGAGTATCAACTTCAACAATCGGAGTTGAGGATTCTATCAGCATATACCCTTTGTCTTGCAAATAACTTTCTATCAAACCATTGTTTGTCTCAACCAGTTCTTCCGAATAAATATTTGTGGTATCGGTATCAATTCTGTTAAGAATAATTGAATATAGATCTGGAGGTAGTTGTTTTAATCCATTTAAATTGTAGTTTCTTATAAATGAGGGATTGTTTTCTTCAATATTAAAAATTAGACTAGCCTCTATGGAACCGTTTTTTTCAATCGAGTAAGTTGCAGTTATGTTAGTCTTAAAATACCCGCTAGCTTTGTAAAAATTAGTCAGAATAGTGATATCATCTCTAATACTTAAAGAATCGAAGTAATTAGCCGGATCACCAAAGCTTGTGAAACTATCTAGAAATTGAGAAAGCCAACCGGGACTTTCTTTTGAGGTAATAATATTTTCAAGTTCTGAAGCATTAAAAGATTCATTGCCAATAAATTTAATTTCGGAAAGTTCAATTCTTTCATTTATTTGCCCAAAAGTATCTTCTCCTATGGAAGAGAAAAACAATATTGCAAATAGGTAAATGACTCTATAATATGAGGAATATTTCATTAAATTAATTTTTTATAGTCACTTTTGTACCAAGATTAACCACAGAAAGCAGTTCATCAATGTCTTCATTACTTATTGCAATTGAACCATTCGTCCAATTGAAGACAAAAGGAAGATTTTTAAAGATAATATTGTATTCACCTATTCCCTGTATTCCAATATCATTCCCTAAAACTGTATGTTTAAATGAACATTGATTTTCGCGTAAACTGTTTGAAATAGCAATAAACTCATCCTTTGTAATAAGATTTATTCTTAATGCCTCAGCTGCATCAGCCAAATTTGGGTAATTTAAATAAAGTTTTTTATAATAAATGTAGTTGGTATCTGTCTTACATATTTCATATTCACCAATGGGAGTAACAAGATCATCCTTAGATATTTTATGTGAGCTGTTGCCTCTGCCAAACACTGCATTATACTTTTTAACTAAAATTGTATCAGAATATAGCGAAATTGAATAATCCCTTCTATCAACAATTAAAAATGGATTTGAAATTTCAGTTAAATTATTACTCAGCATTGCTTCTGATAAGGAAACTTCTCTTAAGTTAATGATCACACCATAAACAATTATACCCGAAAAGAAAACGAGTACACTGCTCATAATATAAATTACGTTGCGTAACATTTAATAAAATTGACTCTGTATTTAAAAAGATTTTAAATTTAAATATACTAAAGAGAAGATTTAATTTCGGTGCATAATTGGATTAAAGCTAAGGGGGTAAAATAAAAAATCTTCCCTCAATTGAAGGAAGATTTAAGAATGTAGTTTATAATTATAAGGAGTAACAATAAACTAAGAAGCTTTTTGAAATTCTTTTGTCAACCAGTCACGTGATTTTAGATAATATTTTTTAATTACTGCTTCATCAAATTCAAGCGCCCAAACTACATCAGGATTAACTTGAGAAATAATTTCTTCATCGGCATTATTAAATTTTAATCTGTGGTAATAAATTTCGCCATTAGTTGATTTATATAAATTATGGTTCAATTTATTGCTGCCTCTATTGTCAATTGTCCAGTCAAATTTTTCTGCTACGTACATGATTTTACTCCTTAATTCAAAATTCTTATTGATATTTGTAACTCTTAACTCAACATTGGTGCCAAATGATTTTTATATGAAATTAGCTTGTTTTTGAAGGATTTGTAAAATTTTCTGTCTTTATTAGTTATCCAAATTTGAACATGTGTATTAATTTGATACTGTTAAATTGACAGAGCTTTAGTCTTAAAACTAGTATAAAATAATGAGGTTAAACTTAAATTAGATGGCGAAGTACTTGGTGGAAGTTAAAAAAGGTAATAAATTCAGTTGACTTACTTAATATGTAAATAAAAAAGGCTGTTCAAATGAACAGCCAAGAAAATTCTATCATATTTTCAAGATTAAGTTTCTTTAGTTCTTCTAACAACAGCAATAATAAAACCGATTACCATTAAAATTACTCCTGACCAAATTAAGTTAATAAAAGGCTTTATACTTGCTTCAATAGAGAGTATTTCGGTTTTAGCAGCAACAACTTGTTCATCACCTTGCCCACTTAAACTTTTTAGTACTAAGTTTACAGTGCCGCTTGCATCTAAATTTGTCATTTCAATAAGCAGATCAATATCTTCCAATTGTGATGAAATAAATTTACGATTACCATCAGTACTACTCATCTTTGGTTCAACTTTATAGGTTTTTCCGTATGCATCAACCGTAAGATTTGCACCTATTGTGAAACTTCCACCACCCATCATAGCCGACATAGCATCAGTCGGAAAATTAAAGCTATCAAATGAAATTTTGTTGCCTTTATAATCTATTGTTTCACCCTTTTCCATCGTGACTTTTTTACCTTGATTAGTAGATGATGCACTAGCCCCATCTTCATAACTTAAAGGAGTAACATAGAAATCTTTTGTTAGCATCATCCAAATATCCGGCTCTCTCATTAAGCTATTGTTAAATGAAGATACAAACATTACCGGAGATACGGTAGTTGAGGAGTTACCTTTTTCAACTTTAATATCAAAAGCATATTTCTCGCCATTTTCAATTGGTTTATAACCTAAAAAGGTAAGATCATATCCAAAAATATTTGCTGGTTTACCTTTCTCCAGATCTATAGAATCTTGAGATGTAAAACCTCCTGTTGCAACTACACCAAGTAAAAATAATGCAATTCCAATGTGAGCTATATATGCACCTGCACTGGTTAACTTTTTCCTCGCAATTTTATAGGCAATTTCAAAGTTTACCACTAAGGAAAATACTGCTGAGAATGAAAGAAGAATTAACATTAATTCATATACTCCTCCCCAGAAAACTATTACAACGGTTCCCACCAATGAAATTGCTAGCGGAGTCAGAAGTTGTTTCCAAATATATTCACCACTATTGGATTTCCACTTAAGCAGCAAGCTAAAACCGTTCAAAAAACCAATAATAATTGCAATCGGCAGAGTTAGTTCATCATAAAATCTAATTTCAACAGCTTGACCAAAAATTGGTGCTGAGGTCCCGGCTAATACAATTATAGCCGAAGCTAAAATAGCAACCGCACCTGTGAATAGTCCTAATTCTCTAGATAGGACACTATCTTCTTGATCAAATTCATCATTTAAGTACTTCCATCTATATGCAAATCCGACAAAGCCAATTACGATGAATGAGCCAATAAACAATACTAGCATTAGATAAACTAACATTCCCGGTTCCGTAAAAGAGTGAACCGAGGAATCACCTAAAATTCCGCTTCTTGTAAGAAATGTACTGTAGAGAACAAATATGTAGGTTAGCATTGCAAGAATAAGATTTGTTTTTACAAATCTTCCTGGTCCACCTTTTGATTGAGTTTTCCTTTGAATAACCAAGGTATGAACGGAGGCGACACCAATTAGCCAAGGAATTAAACTTGAGTTTTCAACCGGATCCCAGCCCCAATATCCGCCCCAGCCTAAAATTCCGTAAGCCCAATAACCACCCAGCATTATTGCCAATCCAAGAACCATTGTCCCGGCTAACATCCATGGGAAAGCTTGTTTTACCCAATCTTTATAATCATTTTTAATGATTGCAGCCATAGCAAATGAAAATGGAACAGCTGCCATTGAAAATCCAACAAATAAAAATGGAGGATGGATCTGCATCCAGAAATTTTGCAGTAATGGATTGAGACCTTTTCCTTCTATAATAAAATCTTTTATAGCTACGCCATTTGCTGAGAGCAAGGCAAAAAGCTGTGAATTAATTTTTACAAAACTTTTATTTGCAGCTGAATCTTCAAAAAAGAAGTTCTGCATAAATGGCAGTGATAAATATTGAGCGTTTAAAAATTTGGTTTCAATAAAAGAAGGATCCATCCAGATAAAATTAAATGGACTTTTTAACAATGGAGTAACTAGAAATAGCAAAAAGGTTAAACTGAGAGAAAATACCATCATTACTCTCGGTTCAAGATCTCCCCTTTTAGATGTATATTCTAAAAGAACGATACCAACAATTGCAGTAAATAAAACCCAAAGCAAAAAGCTTCCTTCTTGTCCACCCCAGAATGTTGATAAAAGTAAACCGGTTGATAAACCACTTCCGCTATAGTTAAATACATACTGATATTGATATTGGTGAGTTAAAACTGCATGAAATAAAAGTATACTAGCTATAATTGACATTACCGCCATTACATGATAACCAATTCTAGCTTTAACTAAAGTATTTTCATAACCTTTATAGGTTAGATAATACATAGTTATTGTGAACAATCCGGCAATAAAACCGATTGTTATTGCAATATTACCAAGCATAAATTTTCCCCTTTCCCCTTAAGATTTTGAGGATTCGTCGAATTGTTCTTCGTATTTAGAAGGACATTTAGTTAAAATATCTTTAGCATGAAAATGCCCGTCTTGATACTTTCCGGTAACAACTACAGAAGTTGAAGATTCAAAATTATTTGGTATTGTTCCGTTGTAAACAACCTTCATTTCATGACCCAAATAATCTTTCATGTAAAAAGAGAATTCTTTTTTACTTTTATCAACCATATAACTCTTTTCTTTTACCCAACTTCCAGTTGCTTTCATTGTTTTTGATGAAGCAGCTATTTGGGAAAAATCTTCTTCATAAGAGATGCTTGTCTCGGTGAACAAATAACCCATAATAGCTAGAAACACTACTATGATAATTCCACCAAACATATATTTATTTTTCATTTATCTGACTCCTTAATGTCCAATTCTATTTCCTTCAATCTTTTATCAAGAATGTTTAAGTAAGTAAATATTCCAACCCAGATTGTAAGAACAATAAAAAGAACTATATATAATGAATTATTTTCTAAGAAATTTAATAAGCCTTCCAAAGGTATCCTCAAAAATGTTTACGTAAAAGTTTGTCTTTAATAATTATTGATTTATAACCTAAATTCCACATCCAAAAATAGAACATTGTGAAAGCTGTTAAAGAAAGATAAAAAATTACCTGCATAGTTCCGTTCATTTTAAAGTCTACAACAGGACCTAAATTATCATCATTTGCTGAACCAGGATGCAAGCCTGTCATTATTCTTGGCATAATAAAAATAAAGAATGGAACCGTTAAAAATGCAATAATCGAATAAACCGCCGAAAGTTTAGCTCTTTTATCTTCATTTTCAACTGCTGACCTTAAAGCAAATAAAGATCCATATATTAACAACAGAATGAATATACTTGTTTCACGGGGATCCCAATGCCAAAAAGCACCCCAAGTAAATTTAGCCCAAATTGACCCGGTAATAGTTGCTAAAATTGTAAATATCATTCCAAGTTGAAGAGCCGCACTTGATTTGGCATCATCATCCATATTTTGCTTTCTTAGATATTTAATACCATAAATCATTGCCATCAAAAATGCAATTACAGAAAGCCAAGCTGTAGGGACGTGGAAAAATATGATTTTTGCTTTTTCTTCCAATCCGGGAATATTAGGTATTTCGTACCAAACGGATGGACTTGAAACAATTGGAAAAGCAAAACCGGCAATTATTACAATTACCATTAAAACAAAAAGAATTGATTTATATATCATAAAGAAATTTCTAAAAAAGTGAAGACAAATATAAAAATTAACTATTAGGTAAAAAAGAATAAAATGTCTGCTAAAACTGCCAATAGTTAAAAACAAAGATATGCTAATAGATTTTTTTATTCAAGGACATTATAAATCTTAAAAACTATGGGAAAATCGTGTTTGTTGAAGAATTAAAAAATTAACATTATGTAATGTTTCCCTGTTTGCGCTCAAATTTGAATTAACTCTCGGGTAAATTTTTATTTCATTTATGGAATAATCAATAATTCGACTGTTTATTTTGCAAGCATCATTTTTTTGGTGGAAATGAATTCAGCAACCTGAAGTTTATAATAATAAATTCCACTTGATAACTGGCTTGCATCAAATCTTACTTTATAATTGCCAGGCTGTTTAAAATCACTTACTAATGTTTTTACTTCTTTCCCAAGAATGTCATAAACATTTAGTTGTACGAACTGAAAATTTTCAGTCCCTACATTTGGTATTACATAATTTATAGTTGTAGTGGGATTAAAAGGATTTGGGTAATTCTGCTCTAAACTATATTCAGAATCAATAATTTCATTATTAACCGATACGGTATTTTCGCCATATTCAAATGCAATTCTGCGGGGTGCTGTACTTGTTTCATAGGTATTAAGCAGAGTTCCTTCACTACTATAAACATTCAATGAACCGTTAGTAACAAAATCTTTTGCATCTGTTATGTAATGATATCCCGATAAGTAATCATAACCATACCCATAAGTAAAAAGAATTTTATCGTCTGAAATAGCAATGTTTGTTTCCCTCGTTGTTAAATCTAAACTAACAATTTGGTTGCTTGCAGATTTGAAATAAATCTTGTCACTGTTTTTATCCACACTAATATCTTTTCCAAAACCATAATCAGTAACTTTAAAGGAATCCACTTTGGTAAACGAATCAAGTTCAACTTTAAATACTATTCCGCTTTCCCCTGCACCCGGACATCCAATCAGCAAGTGATTATCATTTGAAATTGCAAGTGAGGAAGGATTAAGCTTAACAGTTATTGTACTAATTACTTCATCAGTTTCACTATTTATAACAGTTACCGTAGAATCTGAATCTCCGCCCCATAAACTATTATTCGCTACAAATACTTTTCCTTCAAAAGCAATGATTTCTTGAGGATAAACGCCAACACTTATTTCTTTAACAAAACTAAAATCATTTTCATTAACCACTGATACACTGCTTGTTGGACCGTTTGTAATATATACTTTTCCGTTTGATATGGCTAAAGAATATGGATTTGTTCCAACCTCTTTTGAGTTCAAAAGGGAACCATCGATATTTAATTTATAGACTTTTCCAGGTCCGCCAAAATTGCCCTGTTCAACAACATAAATATTTTCGTCATTCACAACTAGACCGTCGGGATAAAGGCCAATATTGCCAGGACTAAAAACACTCGGCGAAAATTCACCGTTGGGCAAACTTAATTTACTTAACATTGATGTACCCACACTAAATCCACCTTCAGATAAAACATAAACTCCGTTTAATTGTTGTGCATTAACTGAAATAGTTAATATTGTAACTAAAACTGTTGTTAAAATACCGTGCATAATTGTCTTCCGTTAATAATTGATTGACAAAGTAATTTTATAATATCTAAGAGGCATCGGATAACCTGAGATTACTTCATATTCTGAGTTAGTTATATTATTTACTTCAAAACGAATTTTAGAATTTATATCAAATAATCTTACCGCGAAGCTAATATTTCCGTTAATTATGTTATACGGTTTCAATTTAATTTTATTTGCATAATCTGAGAACCGGCTTCCACTGTGTGAATAGAATAAATTTATTTCTAAACTTTTAAATAATATCCCAATATTTATATTAGATGATTGAAGCGGAATATATGGGACAAACTTATTTGTTGTTGGATCATTGAGATATGAAGAACTAGTCTTTTTAGTGTTGATGAATTGAACACCGGAACTAAGACTGATGGACAAATCTTCTAATATTTTCTTTTCTGTATCAAAACTCAAAGAATAATTATTAGAAATAGACTCAGCTATATTTTGCGGAACCCAAAAACCACTAGACTCTGGTGTCCAAACAATTTTATTTTCTGCTGAAATATATGTGTAGCTAAAATCTATTTGCCCCTTTATAAAAGATGAAAAACTATAATTTAAGCCACCTTCAATATTAAAAGAACTTTCTGGTTTAAGATTTTCGTTACCGGAATTTTCCCAATATAAATCATTAAAGGAAGGAGCTCTAAAATTTTTGCCGGCATTTCCTCTAATGCTGAAACCGCTTTTAGGAATTGGCTGTAAATTTACACCAAACTTGTAAGTGAAAGTTCCTTCTGTTATGTCAGAAATGTAATCATATCTTATTGATGGATACAACTTAATCCATTCATAAAAATTGTAGGAAGTTGAAGCAAAAACTGCATGCTGGTTTCTCTTTATTCCCTCTTTAATTTCTTTGCTTTCCAAAGAAGCATGTGTAAAATTATAGCCTGTTGTAATACCGTAATTTTCTTTTTTTATACTTAGTTCGCTGCTACCGGTATAGACTAAATTTTTATAAGTGCTGTTCAAAAAACGACCGACTGAATAATCCATAAAATTATTCTGGAAATTAAAATTAGTTCTAAGGAAAAAATCTTTGGAGAGTTTGTTTTCAAATGAAAGAATATTATTCCATATTTTGTCATATTGGTTTGTTTGAGGAGGTGTTGTTCCCGTTTCTATTCCGGGTACTTCTTTATCTTGATCAGAATATATTGAAAAAAGCTTTATTACATTTTTTTCATTTAAGATATATTGTGCATTCAATCCAATATCATAAATTGAATATGCAGAGTTTTGGCGTTCTTTGAGTAATTTTTCATTTCCATTATCAAAATAATATTCAAAATCCCCATCTGATTTTTCTTTACTGAAATTTATTCTCGCGTTGAAGTTTCCTAACTCTTTATAAGCGCTAAGTGAATATCCAAAAGAATTGAATGAACCTTGAGAAATTGATAAATCAAATTTTGTTGTTCTTGATTCCGGAAGCATTTCTTTATTTTTAAGCACAATATTAATTACACCGCCAAGTGCATCACTTCCATAAATAGAACTTACTCCGTTATTTATTATTTCAATCCGTTCAATATATTCTTTGGGAATTAGAGATAAGTCGATGTGAGAATTTTGAAATGAGTTGAGTTTTACTCCATCAACTATAATTAATGTATGCTCAGCTCCTAAACCGTTTAATGATATTGTATTTAATGCAGGAGTTAACCCATAAGATTTAATAAATATGTTTGACTTAGTTTTTAGAACATCGGGCAATCTATTTCCATTAATTGCTTCAATTTGCTTTTGAGTTATTATCCCAACTTTTGTAGAAACGTCTTTTAGTTTTGTGTTCAGCTTATCTGATTTTATAGTTATTTCATCGAGCGAATAATTGATTATACTATTAGTAGAATCTTGACCCAATAAACCTTTTGCCAACATTAAAAACAAAATTACAATATGGTTATATTGACTTTTCAATATTGACTACTGCTCATTTCTTTTTTAAAAAGTTGTCTTTGTAAATATTTATTGAGTCTTGAATTGAGTATAAAATGAAGTTTGTTGATCTTAAGTAGGAATTTGTGAAAATCAATTTTATAGTTTGTGTAGACTGTTGAATTGCAATGTATAGAAAAACCTTTTCTAATAGCTGCGCTAATGATAAGCTTGTTCATAGATTTCCCGCTATGATTATAAGTTAATGTATTAGTAAAATGTTAAAAGAAGTTTTGGGGATAAAACATGAAATGTTTTAAGCTTCAATTCCCGAAAGCTTCTTTAGTAAATTATTAGGCAGGTCTCCTGGCTCGTTCTATCTTTAACGCCTTCCCATCCATCAGAAGATGCACAGTGGCAAAATGCTAAAGACTTTTTAAGAACTTACAGTTGCGGGTACAGCTCCGGAATTTTCCTAGTTGGAATCACCGGATTCCCTTTTAATAAAATTTTAACCTAAAATTTATGTGGAAAACTTATATAAAAACTTTTGTATTACAAAACTAATTCTACTTGTTTGTATTTCTTTTTGTAAAGTGATTAAACTTTCTTGTATATAACCGTTTATTATTATAATTCGTTTAGGCTATATATAAATCAGCCATTATTTCTGCCCTTTCCTTTACCATGTTTTTTACC
>CAYXXW010000005.1:13990-31059 GCA_964469115.1 uncultured Melioribacteraceae bacterium | reverse complement strand
CATTTATAATAAAAGTTTATATACCAAAATTTGATGGAGATTGGCATCGTGTAAGGATTGGACCATATCCGTCAATAAAAGCTGCAAAACAAGCACAACAAGAATTAAATAAGTAACGTAAGGTAAATTTATGTCATTGTTATCAATACTCTCAAAAGGCGGTTGGCTGATGATACCGCTTATTATTATTTCATTCATAGCGGTTGTAATTATAATCGATAGATATATTACAATTAAAAAATCTAAATTAAATGTTCCGGCTTTCCTTGTAAAAATTCGGGGAATGTTAATAAAGGAAGATATTTCCGGCGCAACAAGTTATTGCATAGAAGTAAAATCTGCTGCTGCAAGTATTATTAAAAGCGGATTGAAAAAATATCATTTAGGTCATGAGCGCGTAAAAGAATCTATTGAAAATGCAGGCAGACAAGAAATTGCAAAATTGGAAAAAGGATTATCAGTTGTTGCAACAATAGCTGGTATTGCACCTCTGATTGGTTTTTTGGGAACCGTTACCGGAATGATCCAAGCTTTTATGAGAATACAGGATTTACAAGGTTCTGCTAATCCAAGTGATTTAGCGGGGGGAATTTGGGAAGCATTGATTACTACTGCTGTTGGTTTGACAATTGGAATTATTGCACTCAGCTTTTATAACTACTTAACTAATTCAATTAATAAACTTGTTCTAGATATGGAAGTTGTATCAAATGATGTTTTGGATATTATTGAAGAAACAAATAGAGGCAACACAGTTAAAGAAGAAGACATAGAAATTGAACTTTAGGTGAAATATGAAATTTGAAACTTCAAGAAAACCAATAAGTGTCTTTAGTCTATCTTCACTTACAGATATAGTATTTTTATTACTGGTCTTCTTTTTACTTACCTCTCAGTTTGTAATACAAACCGGAGTTAAGGTTAAGCTGCCGGCATCAAAACTTAATGAACAAAGTTTGCCAACCAAATTAATTGTAAGTATAACCGAAGATCAAAATATATATGTCGGTGATGAGATAACAGATATTGGTTCGGTTGCAATAAAGCTTGATAAATTAAGAGCAAGTATTGCAGATAATAATTTGGTAATAAGAGCAGATAAATCAGTTGATATTGATCTGGTTATTCAAGTAATTGATGCTGCTAAAGCTGCCGGCATTGATAGATTTACGATAGAAACAGAGAAACAATCATTTTGACGAAGAAAAGATTACCATATTTAATTTCTTTTGCTTTTCATTTAGTGTTGGCATTTATACTTTTCCTAATTAAGATTAGTTTAGAACCAATTCAAGATGAATATGTGACCATTGGCTTCGGTGCAATTGGCCAGAATAGTTCATCCGGTGTATTGGCAAAAAAACCGACAGAAGAAATTCAGAAAAAACAGCCGGAGGCAGAAAAAGAAATTGCTGAAAAGGTAGTTAAAAAAGTTGAATTGCCAAAAATTGAAAATCCTGATGAAGATAACAATGTGGTTGTTAGTGCTGACAAAAAAGAAAATGAAAATGAAACAAAGCCAGAAAAAGTTGAACCAATTATTAAGAAAGAAAAAGAAGCCGGAAAAGGCAGAGATGAATCTGGCGAAGGCGAAGGTAATTTTGGTTTTGAAATAGACTTTGGCGGAAAGGGAATGAGAAAGATATACAGTTACTCATTACCCGCATACCCCGAAGGTGTTTCGAAAGAAATTGATGTAAAATTAAAATTTTCTATTCTAGCAGATGGAACAGTTGGAAAGATTTTACCGCTAATTAAAGCTGACACACGTTTGGAACAAGCTGCAATTAATTCATTACGCCAGTGGAGATTTGAACCTCTTTCGGAAAGCCAGCAGACAAAAGAGCAATTTGCAGTAGTTATTTTTCCTTTCCGCTTGAAGTAGTTAATAAATCCTTAAAATAAAAACGAAAGAAGAAAAATTCTAAAATAGTTAATATTGTTAGAGCTATTGTATCTCTATCGAAGTGCTTGCCGAACCCAATTGGTTCCCAAAATAATTTACAGGCCATAGTAGAGAGCGACCAGCCAATACTAAATAAAATAATGATTAAGATTAAATCAATAAATGCTGAACTTACTGTATCTGTTTTCCATCTCTTATAAAATATAAAAATGGCAAAAATAATATGGATTAAGAATATTACTCCTATTACCATTTCTCATCTCTAACTATTTCTTGCATTGAGAATTTTTGTACCAACCAAACCACCGATCAAACCAAAAATTGAATCAACAATAAGATTATTAAAAATTACTGAGATTGCGTAAATACTCGAAAATCCCGTTTCTTTAATTGACTCAACAACCGTTCCCATTAAATTGATCACTTCTTCTTGAACGTATTCAGGAACAGGAAAAGTATCGAGAATATCGTTAATCTCATTAAAAGCAATAATGATATCATTATTTTTTGTTATGAATGTAATCAAAATATCAAAGAAACTACCAAATAATGCGGCGAATACACCGGTCAATAATCCCAAAATTACACCGCGTTTAAGTTCAATAATTCTCAAATTCCCATTAGCTTTTTGTTCAAGCATTATTGCAATAACAGCAGCTATTGGAACAACTAAACAACAAGTTAAACCTTTGGTAAGCGGCACAACATGCAGAACACCCGCACCAAATCCGGCAACAAGTGCTGGAAAATATTTTTTCAATTTTCACCTTTTGTTTTTGTCAACAATTCAATAATTGATCTATGAATATAAATAAATCCGATTGAACCTAAAAGAAAACCGGTTAAAAGTGCAATATATTTTGAATATAGGTAAATGTTAACGGAATATAATATTACATCAAGGATGAGAGGAATTGACGTGAGAAATAAAATTTTTGTTGTAATGTTTTTCTTTAATCCCAATAAAACTAAAAATGAAGATAAAAGTCCGCCAAAAT
This sequence comes from uncultured Melioribacteraceae bacterium, assembly GCA_964469115.1. GTDB lineage: Bacteria > Bacteroidota > Ignavibacteria > Ignavibacteriales > Melioribacteraceae. Next base: position 28,155 of record CAYXXW010000005.1, on the reverse strand, counting down.
AAATTCCCGCGCATCTTGAACAAACCAACGTATTATAACCAAAAAAACTAAACAGCTTTTCTGTATCTGTGTGGCAAACAATTGAGTAATTATACTTAAGAAAAGGGAGCAAATAAATTGAAGTTGGAAAAAAGTGGATTATTATTTCCCAAAGAAACCCGATGCACCAAACAAGAATGAGAAGAAAAATTAATAAGTTATAGAAACTAACATTTAGTAATTTCAAATTACTTACTGATTAGATATTTCAAAATTCTATTTGAAGTAAGCACAAATAATTTATTCAATTTAATTTTAGCATCAACAATTTCTTCTTCATTAAGATTATCAAAATATTTATGCTGCTTAATAATTCGGCGATCTTTTAGATCGAAAACAGTAATTTGAGACTCTTGAATATAGAGGATTCGATTCCGGTAAATAAAAATTTGCCTAGGCTCAAAATCTAAAGTGTATATAATTTTTCCATTCCCATATTGATCAAAAGCTTTTATTTTATTTTTATCCAGAACATAAATATTGCCGTCTGAATCGGACGTGAAATTTCTAGGATTGATTAGTGCATAAGCTCCGGCATCATTGCCGCCAATCTCTAAAAGAAATTCTCCTGTAAGATTAAATTTTAAAATTCTATTATTGTCTGATTCAAGGAAAAATAAATCGCCTATATCTGTAATTACAATACAAGTTGGATAACCAAATTCTATATTGGAATTATTTTTACCTGAATAAAGGGATAGAAAATTTAAGTCCTTATCAAATCTCTGAATTCTATCATTATTTTTATCTGCTACATAAACACTTAAGGTATTTGTAAAAACGCTGACTGGTTCATCAAAAGCGGATTCCTCCCAACCATAACCTCCAATAGTTAAAATTTCATTACCCAATGAATCTAATTTTGTGATTGTATTTTCTAAAATGTCACATACATAAAAATTGCCGTTTAGGTCTATATCAAAAGAAGAAGCACCGTTAAAATCACCAAACTCTGCTATAAATTTTAAGTTTTGTCCTAAAACCAGATTAGAAATTACAAGTAGTATTGTCATTATAATTTTCATAAAAATAAATTTAGTTAATTTGTTATCTTTAAGAAAGCTTATTAAAATTGACTAATCCAAAAACTTTATGAATAAAAGAATACCAGGAAAAGAGAAGAAACGAATAAAATTAATTTTTGATTTGTTAAAAAATGAATATCCGAATACCAAACCACAGCTAAATTATTCGAATCCTTTTGAGTTGCTTATCGCAACAATACTTTCGGCTCAATGCACCGATGCAAGAGTGAACATTGTAACAAAAGATCTGTTCAAAAAATATAAAAAGCCGCTTGATTATGTGAAGGCTCCGGCAGAAGACTTAGAAAAGGTAATATTTTCAACCGGCTTTTATAAGCAGAAAACTAAAAGTATTAAAGCATGTTCAGCAATATTAGTTGAGGAATATAATTCAAAAGTGCCGAAAGATTTCAACTTGCTAACGCAACTACCAGGAGTTGGCAGAAAAACTGCATCGGTTGTAGCTGGTCATGCATTTAACATACCGGCAATCGCTGTGGATACACATGTTAAAAGAATTACTAATTTATTGGGAATTGTAAATTCAAAAAATCCGGATAAGATAGAAGAAGAATTAAAACAACTTTTGCCGGAAGAAGATTGGGTGAATTCAACACATTGGTTTATAAATCACGGAAGAAAAATCTGCATAGCAAGAAGGCCAAAATGTGATATCTGCTTTTTAAATAAATTATGTCCAAGTGTAATAAAACAATAATCTAAAAATTAAAGAGAATAAAATGGAAAGAAATCGAGAATACTGTCATAATCTTTTAAGGGAATATACAAAAGGTGAAAGTTTGCTGAAACATGCTTATTCTGTTGAGGCTTGTGTGAGAGCTTATGCAGAAAAGTTTAACGAAGACGCAGAATTTTGGGGCAATGTTGCACTGCTTCACGATTTTGATTATGAAATGTATCCTTCGATGGATGATCATCCATTTAAAGGTGAGGAAATACTGAAAGGAAAAGGTTTTTCTGATGAATTTAGAAAAGCTATTCTTTCTCATGCTGATCATACAAATGTGTCTAGAGAAACTAAGTTGGAAAAAGTTTTATTTGCCTGTGATGAACTTGCAGGATTTATAACTGCAGTGACATTAGTAAGACCAAGTAAATCTTTAGATGAAGTAAAAGTTAAATCTGTAAAAAAGAAAATGAAGGACAAAGGTTTTTCGAAAGCAGTTAGCAGAGAAGATATTATTAAAGGAGCTGAGGAATTAGGAGTTGAATTGGATGATCATATCGATTTCTGCATTGAAGCGATGAAAAAAGTAAAAAACGAATTAGGTTTGTGATTTAAGAATATTTATCATTTACCGATAATGAAATAATGTTGTGATTGAAAATAGATCAAAATATTTTGACTTGACAATTTAGTCTAAAAGTATCTAATTTACGTTTCACATTAAAAAAGTTTGTAACAAGGAAAATAATTATAGAGAATTTGCTACATTTTTTGCATTGAAATAGTAATAATATTTCTACTATGTTTATAGTAATTATAAACTAGTAAAATTGGAGATTTAATAGTGCGCAAATTCTTGATAATAGTTTTCCTATTTTTGTATATATACACCTTTGCCCAAAAGGACTATAAAGTTCTTTCTTCCTCAAAGAATGCGCTCGTTATTGAATATCAACCTGTATTTAATAATAAATCTGAAGTTATCCTTCAAAACTCTAAATATCTTAACATAGAATTACTATATGGCATTGATGGTCTAAACTCGGAAGTTGGAATGCCAAATCTGCCAATGCGGATTTTTAGTGTTGGTGTGCCTAGTGAATTTGGTAATAATATAAGAGTTATCAGTAGTAATTTTCAAAAAGTTACTGGTAAAATTAAACCAATACCAAATGTTACCAGAAATAATAATCTGCCTTCTTATCAATATCTAGAGAGTGAAAACTATTCTAAATTCGAGAATTCCGAATTAATTTCCTTTGGGGAATTTGGATTAGTTCGTGATCAAATGGTTCAGCATATAAATGTTTCGCCAATCCGGTTTGATCCAGAAAATAATGAAATTCATCTTTTAAATAAGATAGTATTTCAAATTAATTTTACTCAAGTAAATAAATTGTCTAGAATTACAAAATCAGAGTTAACTGATGGATTGGTTATAAACTCTAAGATTGCAGAAGAATGGGGAACTGAGAAAAGATTATTAAAAAGATCAGCAGTTCAAAATTCAGTATTAGCAAATGGCAATTGGTATAGATTTGAAGCCCCGGATGAAAGTATTTACAGAATTGATAGAACTTTCCTTACAAATATTGGTATTGATGTAAATAATATTGATCCAAGAACAATTAAAATATATAACAATGGCGGTTACATTCTACCATGGACTCAAAGTGCAGCCCGACCTTCTGATCTGATCGAAGTGGCCACAATTGTTGAGGGTGAATCTGATGGTTCATTTGATTCTAGTGATCAAATTTTATTTTATGGGCGCGGAGTTAATTATTGGGAATATAATAATATCTCCGATCGAATTACCCGAAATAAACATTGGTATTCTAAAAAGAATTATTACTGGTTAACCTACGGTGGAACAAACGGCAAAAGGATGGAAATTCAACAGAGTTTAACGGGGACAGCTGATTTAGAAAAATCAACAACAAAAGCATTCAGATTTCAAGATAATGATAATCAAAATTTGATTGGCTCCGGATTGTTACATGTTGATGATGATTACACGAATACCAGTAAAACTAAAACATACATCAGTATGCTGGATGGAAGATTAAGCAATTCTGAAATAAAATACACTTTCCAGTTTGTTAACGGTGCAAAAAGAAGCAATCTTTTAACTATTGAAGAAAATAATGCACAGATTTTTTCAAGATTTATTTCCGGAGCTGGAACAGGCTATTTATCTGATTATGTCTACGGTGGATTAAATAGAAGTGTTAATGAAGCTACTTACTCAAGTACACTTCCCGAAAATAGAAGTACTTTGAAATTTACTTTTAATCCGTCAACCATTTCTGAAAAGGGTCACTTAGATTTTTTTGAAATGGAATTCACTCAAAATTTAATGAATCAAATAAGTGGTATCCCTGTAATTTTCTTTTCGGAATTATTAGAAGGTACAATTAAATATAGTGCAAGTCCTTTTGGTGATAGTAACTTTAAGCAATATAATATTAGCAACTATAGTGATCCTAAGAGAATAAACATTACTCCTAACGGTGGGGGTTTCTCATTTATCACTCAGGAGGATACAAATAGTTTGTCTAAATATATTGCAATTCATAATAATGATATCAAGGTACCGCAAAATGGAGCAAAAGTAGAAAATTCAAATATAAGAGGTTTCTCACCAGGCGCAAAATACATAATTATTTCGCATAAACTATTTAGCGATCAAGCTGAAAGGCTAAAAAATTACAGATCTAATGAAGCTAAAAATAAAACTACTTCTTATGTTGCTTTCATTGATAATATTTATAACGAATTTTCAGGCGGGGCTTTAGATCCAACTGCAATTAGAGATTTTTTAAAATATGCTTATGAAAATTGGGAAATCAAACCGGAATATGTTCTGCTATTTGGCGACGGTGATTTTGATTATTTTGATATTCTCGGAAAAGGCTTAAATTTTATACCAACCTTCCAAACCAGTGAATCAATGGATGAAATTGATTCATATCCTTATGATGATTTTTATTCAAGAATTTCCGGTGACGATGATTTAGCGGATCTAGGTATTGGAAGACTAAGTATTACAAATCCAGAAGAAGCAGAAATTGTGGTTGATAAAATTATTACTTATGAAACTGAGCTAAATAAGGGATTATGGAGAAATAAGTTAACTCTGCTAGCTGATGATGGTTTAACCTCTGAAGGGAATGATGGAGCTACACATACACGACAATCTGAAAGTTTAGCGACTAAACATATTCCCAAGAGTTTTGATCAGGATAAAATATACTTGTCAAACTTTCAAACTATTAACACCGGTTTAGGTAGACGCAAACCAGATTGTAATACTGCAGTTATTGATGCAATTAACAATGGAACTTTAATATTTAACTATATTGGTCATGGCAACCCGGATGTATGGGCACACGAAATTGTTTTTGATCGTAGCATTTCAATCCCTCAATTAAGAAATAAGGAGCTATTCTTTCTAACAGCAGCTACATGCGATTTTGGAAAGTATGATGATCCTAATGTACAAAGTGCAACAGAAGAAATGATATTAATGGAAGATGTTGGAATGATTGGTGGTCTATCTGCTGTTCGACCAGTATTTTCACTTCAGAATGCTGCTTTGAATGAAGATTTTTATGATCAGATGCTTTATGAAAAAGATTCCTTAGGACAACCAATTCCAATTGGCAAAGCTTATCATAGACTCAAACAACAAAGGGTCAGAGATAATGATCTAAAATTTCACTTGTTTGCTGATCCTTATTTAAGGTTAAATGTCCCTATTCTTCCTGTAGAAATTACTTCTGTTAATGATGCTCCGATTACTGATACCGTTAATATGAAGGCACTTAGTGAAGTAACTATTAAAGGTAAAGTAAACAGCGGAACACAAAATAATGGTGAAGGTATAATTACCGTTTACGATTCGGAGAGGATTATTTTTCTGGATGATATTAATTTTAATATGTCTGAGCAAGGTGGAGTAATTTTTAGAGGAAGAGTTTCAGTCGATAATGGAGAATTCGCTACGAGCTTTACGGTACCAAAAGATATTTCGTACGAGAACAAGAGTGGAAAAATTATAGCCTATTTCTTTAATGATGAAATTGATGGGGTTGGTTATGCAGATAATTTTATCGTTGGCGGAACAGATTCAACTAAGACGAATGACGGCAAGGGACCACAAATAGAAATCTATTACGATGATGAATCTGAGAGTTCATATTTAGTTAATCCTAATTTTAAGCTAAGGGTTAAGCTTAGTGATGAAACCGGCTTAAATACAACTGGAACAGGCATTGGTCATAAGCTGGAAGCCGTTCTTAATGAAGATGAGCAAAATTCAATTGATCTCACGGATTATTTTGTTGGTGATCTAAATTCTGGAGGAAAATCGGGAGAAGTGAATTATAATTTTTCTGCACTTGAACCTGGTGAATATAAAATAAAGGTCAACGCTTGGGATGTTTATAACAATTTTGCTTCGAAGGAAGATTTTTTTACGGTTGTGGAAGATAACGATCTGGTAATCAGAGAAGTGTATAATTATCCGAACCCTTTTAGTTCAAATACATACTTTACATTTCAGCATAACTTAACAGATCCACTTAATGTAAGGATTAAAATTTATACAATTGCTGGAAGAGTAATCAAGGAAATTAAATCATTTAATATTAATGATAAATTTGTGAAAATAGAATGGAACGGAAAAGACGAAGACAACAATAAAATCGGTAACGGAACATACCTTTACAAATTAATTGTAGAGACAATTAACGGTGAATATAAAGAAAATTTACTTGGAAAATTGGCAGTTATTAGGTAAAATTGAGATTGCCTTGTTTCAAAATTTTTATCAATTAGGAGGTACTTTTTTATGAAAAAGCTAGTAATAATTTTAGCAGTAATTCCAATGTTATTGCTATTTAATAATAGAATAAGCGCGCAAGGTGAAGCTGCGGTTCCTTTTTTGCTTTTAGCGCCCGATTCAAGATCAGGCGGTATTGGTGAATCCGGTTCAGGTCTTGCCGATAACTCAGCCGCAATTTTTTGGAATCCGGCAGGGATTGCATTTTTAACAGGTTCTGAAGTTAGTATTACACACAGTAACTGGCTTCCACAATTTGGTTTGGACGATCTTTTTTATGACTATCTGACGTATCGTCAATATGTTGATGAAATTGGCGGAAGTGTGACAGCAAGTATTACTTATATGAATTTTGGTGAATTTATCCGAACAGATGCAAGTGGTCCTACGGAAATTGGTAAGTTCAGATCTTTTGATGCGGCTTTAACTCTTGGTTATGCGACAAAGCTTCATTCTGATTGGGGATTGGGACTAAATTTCCGATTGATTCATAGTAGATTATCCGACAAACCTACTGCCGGCGAAACAGGCTCAGGTGTTGCTACAACCGTAAGTTTTGATGTTGCAGCCATGTGGAGACCGGAAGAACTTGATATTCCTTATATCGGTGATTTTAGTAATAAACTTAGCATTGGTGCCAACTTAAGTAATATTGGTCCTAAAATTTACTACATCGATCAATCGCAAGCAGATCCAATACCTACAAATTTCAGATTAGGAATTGCTTTAAGATTAATGGAAGATGAGTATAACTCTTTAACTCTGACAACTGATTTTAGTAAACTTCTTGTTGACCGTGATACAACTGATAAAGCTGAATTTTACGAAGCAATTTTTACTTCTTGGTTTGATGATGATTTCAGTACTGAATTTAGAGATATTGTTACTTCTTTAGGATTGGAATATTGGTATGGGGACGAAGACTTTAAATTTGCACTAAGAACCGGATTCTTTTATGAAGATCCAAGTTATGGTAACAGAAAATTTGTAACAATCGGTGCCGGTATTAGATATGATTTATATGGATTTGATTTCAGTTATATAACTACGGATCTCTTCCCGGATGGTGAGAATCATCCACTATCAGATACATTAAGGTTTACATTATCAATTGGATGGGGAGCAGCTTCTCAGCCACAAGGGAAAGGATTTCCACGCGGAATATAGAATATGTTAAAAAAGATTATTGTTATACTACTGATTTTATCGTCTGTAAATTTAATTGCTCAAAAATTTCAAACAAATCTTCAAGCTTCAGAGATAATCAATAAACCCTCTGAAGCTGTTGATGATAATTTAAAAATCCTTGCCGTAATGGTTGAGTTTCAACCGGATGATTTTGAATTGACTTATGGTGACGGAACTTTTGGAAGTATCTATTCTAAAGATTACGGTAATGATATTATTGATCCACTACCGCATGATAAAAATTACTTTGAAGATCATTTACAATTCGCAGTAAACTACTATAACAAAGTTTCAAATGGTAAAGTGAGTATTGATTTTACAGTATTGCCGAATATTTATACAGTCTCTGAAACGATGAGGGAATACTCACCAGTTGGAGATGAATCTTTTAAAGCTCTAGCTGATTTTTCAAAAGAAGTTTGGGAGTTAGTTGATAATGGAAACCCAGAAATTATTTTTTCTGATTACAATACATTTATAATCTTTCATGCCGGTGTTGGAAAAGATATTAGTACTTCCGATCTATTTGGTGAAGCAAGAGATTTGCCCTCAATTTATTTAAGTGAAAGATCACTTAAATCATTTTATGGAGAAACCTTTAATGGTTTCCCAGTTTCTGACGGTTCATCGATTAATAGTACAATTATATTACCTGAAACAGAATCGAGAGAGGAAAGCGGTTTTGGTGAAGTTGCACTCCTTGAACTTTCTATTAACGGTTTATTGGTCTCAAGTATTGCGAGTCATTTGGGATTGCCGGATCTGTTTGATGCAGAAACCGGGAAGAGTGCTATCGGAAGATTTGGTTTAATGGATGGTCAATCACTTTTTGCTTATGCTGGACTTTTCCCCCCACAGCCTTCCGCATGGGAAAAAATCTATTTGGGATGGGAAGAACCGGTTATATTTGAATTTGATAGACAAGATATCAAAGTAGTTGCTCAACAAGCCTACGCATTAAATCAAGACCATTATAAAATAGTTAAAATCCCCATTAACTCAACTGAATACTATCTTGTTGAAAATAGAGCGAGAGATGCAAATAAGGATGGCGTAACTATTTCATATAAAGTCGGCGGTCAGATTAGAACAATAAATTTCACCGAAGATCTGTACAATTTCAATAATGCATTTGTCGATACCTTAAAAGGTGTTGTGCTTGACGTGGATGAATTTGATTGGGCAGTTCCAGGCAATGGTATTTTAATTTGGCACATTGATGAAAAAATTGCAAATAAAGAAAATATTGCTGCTAACAGAGTAAACATTGGTGAAAACAGAGGAGTAGATTTAGAAGAAGCAGATGGAATTCAAGATATTGGTGAAGAATTTCAGACAGTATTTGGTGATATTATTATTGCAGAAGGTGAAGAATTTGATTTTTGGTATTCAGGTAATCCATCAAGACTATACCAAAATAAATTTGGGATTGATACTAAACCAAACACTCTGACTAACAGCGGAGCCAATAGTTTAATTACTCTTTCTAATTTTTCTGATATTGGAAATAATATGAGTTTTGATATTCGCTTTGGAATAGGAAACATTAAATCCTTGGGGAAATTTGATGTTTTTAATCAATACAGCAGTCTCAAACTTACAACTAATAGCGAACCATTTAGTGCTTTTGGTATTTACGAAAGTAATTTATCAATACTAGCTGCCAGTTATTTATATCCAAATTTTTCGTCATCTGAATTTGCATTAGTAGACTTTAATGATTCTGAATTAGTAGTTGGAGCTAAAGATAGTTTACTTAATCTAGTCCATTTTGATGATGATAATACTTCTCACTCAATAGAATTAGAAGCAAATAGCACATCCCCAATTCTACTTGAACAATTGACAGAAAATGAAGTTATAATTTATGTTGGTTTGAATGATGGAAGTGTAAAAAAATATAATTATAATTTGCAGACAAAAGAATTACCGATCCTAGTTGAAACTCTATCATTATTAGAGGAACCCATTGAACAAATTGCCATACTTGATGATGAAATGGCTGTTTTTAGTGGCAAGAAAATAAAATATCTGGTTGGTACTGCCGGTTTGACACTTTCATTTAATATTAAACAAGCTGTTCTGACGAAAGATAATGCTGGAAACTACTGGACAATAATTCTTGATGAAAACAATATGGTACATAGTTTTGGGAAAGGTAATTTGATTGGTGGGCTGATAATAACAAGTGATTTTGCAATTGAATCCATTGCTGTCGCAGATCTTAAAAAAGATGGTGAAAATTATATTGTCTTTAATTCCGGAAATCAAATTGAGGCAATAAATCTTGAAGGAAGTTCAGCTGATAATTTCCCTTATAAAAACAATACTGTTACTAATTTTGTAGGGACACCGCTTATTGCAGACTTAAATAATGATGAATTTGGTGATATTATAACTTTAACTGATAACGGAGATGTTTATGCAGTTTCCGGGAATGATGGGAAAGTAATAACCGGCTTCCCAATTTCTGTTGGTGGAAACACCCCGAGATTAAATACAATCGTTAAAAGAGAACATGATATGTTGCTTTCCGTAACATCTTCAAATAATAATGTATTCTTCTGGAGTATTAATTCAACCGGTGATGTTCAATGGGGAAGTAAATACGGAAATAACTTTAATTCCTCTTCAATTGGCTCAGCAGAGAGTGAGAATTTTATCACGACATTTTTCCCCGCAAATAAAACATACAATTGGCCAAATCCCGTTTATGGAGATGAAACATTTATTAGAACCTACGTTTCTGAAGATTCCAAAGTTGATGTAAAAATCTTTGATCTTGCCGGAGATTTAGTAGATGAATTTCAATTTAATGCAACAGGCGGACTCGATAATGAATATGCTTGGAACGTCACTCAAATTCAAAGTGGTGCTTATTTTGCTCACCTAGAAGTAAAATCTAATAGCGGAAAAACTGAGAGTAAGATTATTAAAATTGCTGTAATCAAATAAAACTAATCTATAAATTATTCAATGAAGAAATTATTTTTTATACTTATCGCATTAAGTGCTCCTATCTTTTCACAGATTGATGATTTTGATCCCGATTATAATTGGTACTCAATTGAAGGTGAACACGTAATTGTTCATTTTCATGAAGAGGCAGAAAGAACCGCAAGGACTGTTTTAAAAATTGCAGATGAAGTTTGGGAGCCTATAACAAGTCTATATTCCTACGAACCGGATAAAGTTCATTATGTTATAAAGGATATTGATGATTACTCAAACGGAGCAACATACTTCTTTGATAACAAAATTGAAATTTGGTCTTCTGCACTAGATTTTGATCTGCGTGGAACCCATAACTGGCTGCGTAACGTAATCTCACATGAGTTTACTCACATGGTTCAAATACAAGCTTTAATGAAAATTGGCAGAACAATTCCAGCGTTCTACTTACAATTCCTAAATTATGAAGATAAGCGACGACCTGATATACTTTATGGTTTTCCCAACTTTATTGCATCTTATCCTGTGGCCACTTTTAATATACCTGCTTGGTTTGCTGAAGGAACTGCGCAGTACATGCGTGAAGATTTTAATTATGATAATTGGGATACACATCGGGATATGATCTTAAGATCATATGCTTTAGATGACAAAATGCTTACATGGAATGAGATGGGTGTGTTTAGTAAAAATAGCTTAGGCAATGAGTCTGTTTATAATGCCGGATTTGCTCTGACACGTTATATTGCTCAGCAGTATGGTGAAGATAAACTGCAAGATATTACTTTTGGATTAGGTGATCTAGGTAATTTTACTATTGATGCTGCTTTTGAACAAGTTCTTGGCAAAGATGGTAATGAAATTTATGATGAATGGTCGAATTTTCTAAAGCAAAATTATGCAGAAAGAATTGCTCCGGTAAAAGAAAATTTAGTTGAGGGCTCTCTTATTGCAAAAAATGGCTTTGGTAATTTTTATCCGGTTTATTCTAAAGATGGAAAAGATATCTATTTTATTTCAAATTCAAAGAATGATTATTTCTCGCCAGCCGGAATATTTAAGTACAATAAAGAAACGGAAGAGATTGAAGTTGTGAAAATGGGAATAAGATCCACATTTAGTTTTATTCCAGGTACAAATAAAATTGTTTATTCTAAACTTGGCAGAAAAAATCCCAAAGGGAATAATATTCATGACTTATTCATATATGATATTGATGAAGAAGAGGAAAAGCAGATAACTATTGGATTGCGAGCAAATAATCCAAATATCTCCTATGATGGGAAATTTATTACCTTTGTTTATCAAAAAGATGGTTCAACAAATCTTGGAATTATAGATTCGGATGGTAAAAATTTTAGAAGTCTTACTTTTTACAATAATGGTGAGCAAGTATACAATCCTAAATTTACTACTGATAATAAATCAATAATTTTCGGGTATTCATTCCATAATGGAAGAGATATTGCAAAAGTAAATATTGATGGAAGTGAGAGAATATTTTTACTCAATGAAAAACATGACGAACGAAATGCAGTAATGATTTCAGATGATGAATTTGTTTATGCATCAGATGAAACCGGTATTTTTAATCTTTATAAATATGATATTACAACCAAAACAAAAACTCAACTGACAAATGTTACAGGCGGAGCATTTATGCCTTCCTTAAATAATGAAGGCGATATCACTTATGCTGGTTATACATCTTCCGGGTATAAGATATTTGAGCTTGCGAGTAGTGAGACTCAAAAAGTGAATTCAGAAAATAGATATGTCTTTCTTCCAAATCCACCTCTAAATAAAAGTAAAAAGTACGGCGATTTTTCAAAAGACTACTTTGAAAGATTGACTAACTTTAATGATTACGAGTTACCTAATGTTGAGCGAAAAAAATACTCCAGTGCGTTTACTAGGTTAACAGTTCTACCCTTTATTCGTTATGATAATTACAATACATCTAACTCTGCAATTGATAAAATTAAGCCCGGTGTTTATTTGACCTCTTCCGATATGCTGAACAGATATTCACTGTTTGCGGGTGGCTCTATAAACACAAGGCTTGAGCGTGATTTATTTTTAACATTTATCTATAAAAATAAATTGCCTCTGCTTTATTCACTTGGACTTAAACCGGAACTTTCTATTGATCTTTTTTCCATAAGCAGAAAAGCTGATGTAGACATTTTATTTGGTGTTGATAATACCACAGATCCGCCAACATACGAAAGTCAAATTAACACTGATGTAACATATAATTTGTTTGAAGTAGATTTAGCTGCAAAGCATAAAATTTTTAATCGTATGCATGAATTGGAATTTAGATTTATTTATAGTCAGTATTCTGCAGCAATAGGTAGTTTTATATTCCCTAACTCAACAACCTTATATCCCAGCAGCAGTGATGATTATTATATTGGACGGAACCTTCAGCTGAAATATAACTTTAGTGCTCTCTACCCTACAATTGATAGAGATATTAATCCGGTTGGAATGGAAGTAGAAGCTCAATATAATTATGAGATGAATAAATATAATCCTGAAAGTGAATACGAAGTAGAAGACGGTGTTTTGATTCCGGTTTACAGAAATTTTAATTTTCATAAAGTCGAGCTTAATCTTAAAAATTATTTCCCAGTTTTTAATGATCATACTTTATCTACCAGATTTAGACTTGCCTCTATATTGGGACCTAAAGTACCCGACTTTTTTGATTTTTACCTTGGTGGACTTGTTGGGATGAAAAGTTATCCGTTTTACGCAGCAAGTGGTAATGAGCTTGCCTGGTTAAATTTAACTTACAGATTGCCACTGTTCAAAAATATTGATTACCGTTTAGGTCATCTTTACTTTGATAAAATTTACTTCTCGGTACATGGTGATTTTGGAAATGCTTGGAATGGCGATATTCCCGAACTTAATGATTTCAAAAAAGGTGCCGGAGCTGAATTAAGAATTAAAATGATCTCATTTTATTTATTCCCCACAAGTTTATTTTTTAATGCTTCCTACTCATTTGATGAATTTGATAAAACCATAAACGATGAAGTTATTACTTATGGCAAAGAGTGGAGACTTTACGGCGGAATATTATTTGACTTTAGTTTCTAGGAGTAGAAATGAAAAAAATATTTTTGATTTTATTATTTGGCAGTACATTCGTATTCTCTCAAAATGGAAATACACTTTTAAGCGGATCGTTAATAAATGACACACAATTTGCTTTAGAAGCAATTCAATCTGCAGATACTTCCTACAAATTAAGTATTACCCACAATAAGAAAAAACCATTTCTCGCCGGCCTTATGTCTTTTGCTGTTCCAGGTGCAGGACAAATTTATACAGAAGATTATTTGAAAGCCGGAATTTACGCTGCTATTGAAGTCGGGGCAGTTATTTTGGCGGTTAGTTATGATAATAAGGGAGA
>CAYXXW010000005.1:0-13890 GCA_964469115.1 uncultured Melioribacteraceae bacterium | reverse complement strand
TGAAAGAACACAAGTTAACTGGAGCGTATTAAATAGATTAGAAGAAGATATAAGTTGGTATTATTCCCATAAGCTTGCTCCATTGGGTGATCAGCAGTATTACGAGATGATTGGAAAGTACTCGCAGTTTAATGTTGGCTGGATAGAGTTTGGTGATGATGTTAATAAACCATACAGCTTTGGTGTCCCAGTTGTTGAACAATTTAAGTGGTATTCAAAAGAGCGAGGAAAAGCAAATGATTATTATAATATTGCAAAATGGGCAGTAATTGCTGTTGTGTCAAATCATTTTATAAGTGCTATTGATGCTGCGTGGTCTGCATCAAAATTTAATAAAAAGTTAAACTTCAATATTTCATTAGAATCAGAAAATATAGGTTTTTATAAAGACTACTATCCTCAATTAAACTTAAGTTATAATTTCTAAATCACTATATTTCTTTTATTAAACAAATTCTTATTTCTAATATCTAAAATTTAATATCAAATGCCAATTCCATTAGTAGTAATTGTAGGTAGGCCAAATGTTGGTAAATCTACTCTTTTTAATAGGTTAACGAAAAGCCAAATCTCTATAGTAGATGATCAAAGCGGTGTTACTCGAGATAGAGTTTATGGCGAGGTGGAATGGAATGGAAAAGTATTTAGATTAATGGATACAGGCGGTTACGTAAAAGAGAGCACCGATAAATTTGAACAGGCAATCAAAGAACAAGTTGAGATTGCAATCGATGAAGCTGATGCAATTTTATTTGTTACTGATGGACGAAGCGGAGTTACTCATTTAGATAGTGAAGTAGCTGCACTTTTAAGAATGAGCAAGAAGCCGACAATCATTTTAGTTAATAAAGCAGACACGTCAAAATTTGAAAGCGATAAATTAGAATTCTATTCATTAGGACTGGAACTTATTTATGATATATCGGCATTGAATGGAAGAAACACAGGCGATGTTTTAGATGTGTTAATCAATGAGCTAAATTTTCCCGATGAAAGCGAAGAAGAGGAAAGCAGAATACAGATTGCTTTTTTAGGCAAGCCTAACGTAGGGAAATCATCACTCACAAATTCATTGCTTGGTTATGATAGAAGCATTGTAACTGATATTCCGGGAACAACTAGAGATAGTATAGATTCAGTCTTAAAATATTATGGCGAAGAAATTATTTTGGTCGATACTGCAGGATTGAGAAAAAAAGCCAAAGTAAAAGAGAATATTGAGTTCTATTCAAATGTAAGAACATGGCGGGCTTTAAGTATATGTGATGTCGCAATAATTTTAATTGATTCTCAAACCGGAATTGAAAATCAAGACCAGAAAATAATTGATGAAGCTATTCAAAGAAGAAAAGGGATTATTCTTGCTGTAAATAAATGGGATTTAATTGATAAAGATACAAATACAGCAAAAGATTTTGAAGATGAAACCAAAATAAGATTAGGTGGAATTGACTACTTACCAATGATTTTTATTTCTGCTCTTACAAAACAGAGAATTTACAAACTTGTTGATTTAGCTAAGATAATTCATGATGAAAGATTAAAAAAAGTTCCAACAAAAGAATTGAATGAGATTTTATTAGAAGATATAAGAAAGAATCCTCCGCCATCCACTAAGCGGGGAAATGAAATAAATATTAAATTTATCACTCAAGTAGGAGAAAAATATCCCATATTTCTATTCTTCTGCAGTTACAGTAAAGAAGTTCCTGAACATTACAGAAGATTCTTAGAGAATAAGATTAGACTTCATTTTGGATTTGAAGGAGTTCCAATAACCGTCAGCTTTAAAGAAAAATAATTATATTTATTCTCAATTATTTTTAATCATTTCACATAAATGTATCACACAGATAAAATTATTGTTGTTGGAGGAAATGCGGCCGGACCAAGTGCCGCGGCCAAAGCTAAACGAGTAAATCCAGAAGCTGAAGTTATTCTATTTGAAGCGGGTGAATTTATATCAACCGGAACGTGTGAACTTCCTTATCTTTTTCCCGGAGAAATCAAAGATCATAATGAAATAGTTTTTTTTACGCCGGAAACTTTTGAGCAAAAAAAAGGTGTTAAGGTTTATAATAATCATTATGTAAAAGAAATTGATAGAAAACATAAGATAATATTTGCACTTAACAGAAAAACAAATAGTGTTTCCGAATTCGAGTATCATAAACTCATCTTAACAACCGGGTCAAAAGCAAATCAGCTTTTTAATCTTCCATTTACTCTTGAGAATGTTTTTAGTTATAAATCAGTACAAAATTATCTGGATGTCAAAAATTATATTGATTCCAACATAGTTGAAAATATTCTAGTTGTTGGTTCAGGATATATCGGACTTGAAATTGCGGACTCGCTCAATCGAGCAAATTTTAATGTGACCCTAATTGAGCAAGCTCAATATCCTATCCCTTCTGCCGAAGAGGAGGTTCAGCACTTAGTTAGTGATCTTATTGCCAAGAGTGGTATTAACTTTTTATCAACTGATGATCAAACTAAGTTTATTACTAAAGAAAATAAATTTACTCAGCTTAAACATGAAGGAAGATTTATTGATTTTGATTTAGCTATAGTTGCTGCAGGAATAAAACCGAATAATGAAATTGCCGAGAATGCCGGATTAAAACTTGGCGATTACAATGGACTTAAAGTGGATAACAGGTTAAGAACTAGTGATCCCAATATTTATGCTGCGGGAGACAATATTGAGATAATAAACTTTATCACTAAGAGGAATGATTATTTACCTCTTGCAACCTATGCTCATGCATACGGGCATATTGCTGGTGAGAATGCAGCTGGTGGAATCAAAATAGCAAAACCTGTGATACTGAATTCTGCTTTTCAGTTTTGTGGAAAGTTTATTGCACAAGTAGGTCTTTCTTTTTATAAAGCCAAAGAGCATTTTGTAAATGCAGATTTTGTAACTGCTATAGCAAATAATAAAGTAAATGTAATGCCTAACTCCCAAAAGGTTTTTGGAAAAGTAATATTTGATAAAAACTCAAAATTAATATTGGGTGCATCTTTTGTTGGCTTGGAAGAAGTTTCCGGATATGCGAATATAATTTCAACAATGATTTATAATAGAATTCCTGTGCAAAATTTAGCAGAAATAAATTTCAATTATACACCGCCTCTTTCACCATTTATTAATTTGCTATCAATTCTGGGCAGAAAATCTAAGGAGAACGTTTAATGAAAAACCTCACTATTGTTTCGAATCCTCTTATTCAGAGAGATATAACTTACTTAAGAAACAAAGAAACGAAGGAATATCAGTTTAGATTAGCCCTTAGAAGGATTTCGTATGCATTAGTAATAGAAATAAGTAATGAATTTGAAATAAAGGAATTTGATGTTGAAACCCCTCTTGAGACAACAAAAGGTTATAACTTAGCCAAACAAGTTGTATTGTTCCCTGTTCTAAGAGCAGGCTTAAGTTTAGTTAATTCATTTATAGAAATGATTCCCAATGCCAAAGTAGGGCATATTGGACTTCAGCGTGATGAAATAACCTTAAAACCGGTTGACTATTATTATAAGTCACCTAAAAATCTTGAGGTTTCAAAGGTTATTGTTTTAGATCCAATGTTGGCAACAGGCGGAAGTTCTTCAGCAGCATTTGATTTTCTTAAAAAACGTGGGGCTAATGATTGTGTAATGGCTTCTCTAATTGCTTCTCCCGAAGGTGTTGAAAAGTTAACAAATGATCATCCCGATGTCCCAATTTATACCGCAGTTTTAGATAGACAGCTAAATGAAAACGGGTTTATACTTCCTGGACTTGGAGATGCTGGAGATAGAACATTTGGTACGCTCTAGTTTAGTCATCTTATTTTTTATTTTAAATTTTTGTATTGCTCAAACTCACCCGAACTCAAAGATTGACTCCCTACTTAACAAGGGTATCAATAAGATAGTTTTGCAAGAGTATTTAAATGCTAAAAATATATTTTCCGAACTCGATACAGTGTATAATAAAATTCCATTGGGGAATATTTATTTAGCTGCAACTGAAATTGCAAAAGCAGTGGATTATGAAGAGGAATTAAATCAAAGTTATCTTGACAGTTTATTAACATTGGCAAAAAGTAAAACTGATCTCCTATTTCAAGAAGATGATGAAAATATTTGGTATCATTATTATGAAGCATTGATCTATGGTTATCAGGCATATTATTCTGCACTTACATCAAATCTGGTTTCTGCATTTGCCGATGGAATTTTATCATTGCAGAGTTTTCAAAAGTGTTTAGAAATTGACCCTGAATTTGCTGAAGCTTATATTGCTTTAGGGACTTACAATTATTGGAAAAGTGCACAAGTAAAATCACTACTTTGGCTGCCTTTCATTCCTGATAATAGAGATGATGGAATTCAGTACTTAGAAAAATCTCTGAAGGTTGCATCCCATAACAAATATTTAGCTGCATACTCACTAGTCTGGATTTATATTGATTACGATGAGAGCAGCAAGGCAGTTGACCTTTCTCTAAAGATGCTCGACGAATATAAGGAATCGAGATTTTTTAAATGGGGACTAGCTAGAGCATATCAAGATATTGATAAAAGGAAAGCGATAGATGTATACCATCAAATACTTAAATCAGTGAAAACAATTCCCAATCAGAATCAGTTTAATGAAGTGGTCCTTAAACATAAAATAGCCATGTTATATAATGAATTAGGTGATTATAATAAATCGTATGTTTTATGCAATGAAATACTTGACTTTAAATTTAAATCTGGTAAAATTGAGGAAAGATTACACGATAGAATTAGAAGGGCAAAAGTATTAAAAGAAAATTTAGAGGATAAGCTTAGAAGCAAGAATTAAAATGGAATTAACTGAAGAAAAATTAAATACAATGTTAGAAGACTTGCTTACTATTTGTAGGTCAAATCTTCGTAATGTAAACGAAGATTTAATCACAAAAGGGTTTAAGCTGAGTCTAGAAGCTCATAAAAATCATTTCAGAGCTTCAGGGGAACCTTATTTTCTTCATCCATACGAAGTTACTACTATTATTGCAAAAGAAATTCCTCTTGATGATATTTCTATAGTCAGTGCTCTGCTTCATGATGTCGTGGAAGATACAGATATAAGCATTAGCTTTGTTGAAAAAGAATTTGGTAAAGAGATTGCAGAAATTGTTGACGGGGTAACAAAAATAGGCGGAGTCTTCAAAGGACAAAATATTACTCAAGCCGAAAACTACCGAAAACTGTTACTTTCCATGGTCAATGATGTTCGGGTAATGCTAATCAAATTTGCCGATAGACTTCATAATATGAGAACTTTAGAGTTCGTTAGTCCTCATAAGCAGAGAAGAATTGCATCGGAGACATTAGAGATTTATGCCCCATTTGCAAATCGTTTTGGTTTAGCTAAAGTAAAATGGGAGCTTGAAGACCTTTCTTTTAAATATTTAAATAAAGAAGCTTATTCAGAAATATCTAAAAAATTAAAGGAATCCAGACGCGAAAGAGAAAATTATATTAAAGTTATTACTGAACCTATTATAAAACGGCTTGATGAACATGAACTAAAATATTCAATTGGCGGGAGACCAAAGCATTTTTATAGTATTTATAAAAAAATGATAAAGCAGAATAAACCGCTTGAAGATATTTACGATTTATCTGCTGTCAGGATTATTTTAGAAAGCAACGATGCAAATGAATGTTATTATGTTCTGGGAATAATTAATCAACTTTTCAAACCAATTCCGGATAGATTTAAAGATTTTATTTCAATACCCAAAAGAAATAATTATCAATCCATCCACAATACGGTATTTGGTCCAAATGGCAAATTAGTTGAAATACAAATAAGAACGCGACAAATGCATGAGATTGCTGAAAAAGGTGTTGCAGCTCATTGGAAATATAAGGAGAATGTTAATACTTCCGGAACAGATCTTGAGGATTGGGTTAATTTAATTAGGGATATTTTTGAGAATGCTTCTAAAGATGAAGCTAGTGATGAAATTCTTCAAAGTTTTAAGCTAAACTTATATCAAGATGAAATTTACATATTTACACCTAAAGGTGAGTTGAAAATACTTCCAATTGATTCTACACCGGTGGACTTTGCTTATGAAATTCATAGTAAAGTTGGTTCACATTGTTTGGGAGCAAAAGTAAATGGGAAAATTGTGCCTCTTAGCAGTCCTCTTTCTAGTGGTGACCAAGTTGAAATTCTTACTTCAAAAAATCAGCATCCCAATAAAAGCTGGCTTCAATTTGTTCAGACCCATAAAGCAAAATCAAATATCAGAAAATACGTTCAGAAAGAAGAAGATAGAATTGTTGAAACCGGCAAGGAAATTTGGGAAAGAAGGCTTAAGAAATATAAGCTTTCCTTCAGTCCAAGTGATGTAAACATGCTTATAACAAAACTTAAATATGATAACCAGTCAAAATTCTTTGTAGCTGTAGCTGAAGACCGAGTTGATCTAGAATCGATTCTAAACCCTGCCGAGCTTAAAGAAGAGGAGATTAACACACTTGAGTTCGATAGCTTTGCCAAACATGCAAGGGAAAGCGTTGGAGAGATTGTTGTTGGAGGTGAACACAAGGGCTTTGTTTATAGTCACGCTAAATGTTGCAATCCAATACCCGGCGATCCCATTGTTGGTTATATTACAATTGGTGAGGGAATTAAAATTCATAGAAAAAATTGTAAGAATCTAGTATCACTTTCTGAAAATAATGATAATCGACTTGTTCCTGTTGATTGGCCAGTAGAAAAAGGTTCATTTTTCTTAGCAGGAATATCAATTAAAGGTGAAGATCGTCCCGGCATTTTGAAAGATCTCTCAAATAGTATTGCCGGATTTAATGATACCAATATTAAATCTGTGAATATTTCTTCCTCAGATTCAATTTTTAATGGTCATATCACAGTATATGTGCAGGATGTGATGAATCTGAATAAATTGATTGAAAGACTTAAAAAAAATAAGGGTGTTTTCTCAGTTGAAAGATTTGATGCAACTAATTAGTCATGCAATTTCTTAAAGATGATACAGAACGCATTTTGGCAATCGATTACGGTGAGAAAAGGATTGGTATTGCAATAACCGATCCTCTTAAAATGTTTTCAATTCCTCTTACTACACTAAATAACAATTCTAAATTATGGACGGAAATTGAAAAAATATTTAATCAATATAATATTAAAAAAATTGTTTTAGGCTATCCCGTTAATGAGGACGGCAGTAAAACAAGAGTAACTGAGGAAGTGGAAAAATTTAGCAGTAAGCTAAAAGTTAAGTTTAATAAAGAAATTATTTTTATTGATGAGAGATATTCGTCTTCTATTGCTTGGGAGCATATTAAGGAAGGAGTTACATCAAAGAAAAAACGGAGAAATAAAGCTTTGGTCGATATGAACGCGGCAGCCGTAATTCTTGAAGATTTTCTTAAAAACAATTAGTATATATTGCATATTTAAGATTGACATTATTGTTTTTATAAGCTATTTTTCTAGTAAATATAAACCAATTTGGGAGCACAATTTATGACACTTGACGCACTTGGAATGATTGAAACTAAAGGACTAGTTGGTTCTATAGAAGCTGCTGATGCAATGGTTAAAGCGGCAAAAGTTGAGTTGTTGGGCAAAGAAGTTATTGGTGGAGGTTATGTAACAGTTATGGTTAGAGGTGATGTTGGAGCTGTTAAAGCAGCTACTGATGCCGGCGCTGCCGCAGCACAAAGAGTTGGAGAATTAGTTTCTGTCCATGTAATTCCTAGACCTCATTCTGATGTAGAACTTATTCTGCCACAACGTAAATAGAATTAGCTATGGATTTAGCTTTAGGACTTATTGAAACCAAAGGTTTGGTTGGTGCCATTGAAGCCGCTGATGCAATGGCTAAAGCTGCCGATGTAAAAATTATTAGTAAAGAGAAAGTCACCGGTGCTTTAGTAATAATTAAAATCATGGGAGAAACTGCTGCAGTTAAAGCTTCGGTAGATGCAGGATCTGCTGCTGCCCAGAGAGTTGGTCAACTTGTATCCGCACATGTAATCCCTAGACCCGATGATCAAATTGATGCAATTATTTTTGATAATTTGATTAAATCTGAAAGAAAGAATTTATCTGGAAAAAATATAGAAAAAAAAGCTGTTGTTAGTGTTAAAAAGAAACCAGAGATAAAAAGTCAGTTTCCTAAAGAAAGTGCTCCTCAAAAAGCTGAAAAAGCTGAAAAAGTAGAACAAGTAACCAAGAAAAAAGAAAAGCCAGTTGCTAAGAAAGTGGAGACGCCTTCTTCAAAATCAAGTAGAAAAGTACCACCAATGGATGAACTTGTTATACTCAATGTTCACGCTTTAAGAAGAATTGCAAGAGGTTTTGATGATTTCCCAATTAAAGGTCGTGATATTTCTAAGGCAAATAGAGCAAAACTTTTAGATCACTTTAAAAGCATGCAATAATTAGTAAACTGTAAATTTTTAGTTATTTTAAAACTCCGCATTTTGTGGAGTTTTTTATATTATTTTATGAAAAGAAAAATTTTAACAATATCGCTCATTATTTCCTTCTCTGTCTTACTGTGGATTTTTGTTTCTTTCTCAGGAGAATTTTCAATTACACTTAATTTACCAGTGAAAGTTGTAGATATACCTACAGATTATTCAATCAGCTCAGTTTCTGCAAGTAATGTTTCAATTAGCCTTAAAGGTCAAGGGTGGCAGTTAGCTCAGCATACAATGGGTAGAGATCCTAAATTTTTTATTCCAAGTCCCAAGGTAGTTGGGGAAAACGAAATTTCAGCCAGGAATGTTTTGGGGTTAAATTCTTGGTTATCAACTTCATTGCAGTTGGCGGAAATTAGTCCTGAAAAAATTAAAGTAAAAGTTGAAAAAACAATAAGCAAAAAGGTAGCAATTATTCCTGTTGTTGCACTTTCATTTAAGAGCGGTTACGGTTTAGTTTCACCTGTAAAGATTGAGCCAGATTCTGTTGAAATAAAAGGACCTGAAAGCATAGTTGATGATATAACAATTATTAATACAAAAACTAAAGCACTCTCTAATATAGAGAACTCAGAATCACTAAATCTTGACTTAGACAAACGGAAATTTGTAAGTATTTCTGCGGATGAATGTAAAGTTAGTTTTGATGTCCAAAAAATTGTAGATAAAACTTTTGATGATCTTATACTAGAAACTAGAAATATGCCCTCCAGATATGAACTAATGCTTTCACCTCAAAAAGTTTCAGTAGTGCTCAGAGGAGGAATAAGTCAGCTTAGTAAAATGAATAATGATGACCTCAAGGCTTTCGTTAAATTTGAACAAGCAATAAATGATACGGTTGGCTCAATAGAACCCATAATCGAAATCCCCGAATTTACATCCATTGTAGATGTTAATCCTAACCGACTAGAATACATAATTAAAAAATATTGATATGTTTATAACTTTTGAAGGACTGGACTTTTGCGGTAAATCTACTCAAGTTGAATTACTTAAAAAGTATTTTGAAGAAGAAGGTAAGATTGTAAAAATTATTAGAGAACCGGGGGGTGTAAAAATATCTGAGAAAATACGCGATATTCTCTTAGATAATCAAAATTCAGAAATGTTTTCTGAAACAGAACTACTCCTTTTTTCGGCTAGCCGAGCACAATTAGTAAGAGAAAAAATAATTCCATTTTTGAAAAATGATGTTGTGGTAATTTCTGATAGATTTCACGACTCCTCAATTGCTTATCAAGGTTTTGGACGGGGTTTAAATTCTAAGTTTGTAATTGATCTTCAAAATTTTACTATCGGTAATGCTGTCCCCGATTTAACCTTTTTTATTGATATTCCTGTAACTGAAGTATTAAAGAGAAAACAAAAATTAGTCGATGGTGAACTAGATAGAATAGAAGTTTCTAAAAATAACTTTTTTGAAAAAGTAAGAGAAGGTTACAAATTTTTATCTGAAAATGAGGAACGATTTAAACTTATAAATGGTTTAATGAAGATAGATGAAGTTCATAATCAAATTTTGAGTTACATTAAAAAATGATTGAAAAGAATAATATGAAAAAAATAATAAAAAGAATTTTACCAATTATATTTTTGATTTCTCTTGCCGGCTTTATCCCAAGTGATTCCGATATTTATTTCCAAATGTCAAAAGGCATTGATATTTTCGGTAGAGTTTACAAGGAAGTAGCAATTAATTATGTAGATGAAGTTAAACCGAAGGATTTCATGCTCGAAGGAATTAAAGGCATGCTATCAGCTCTTGATCCTTACACAGTTTACATTGATGAAAATCATCAAAAAGATATTGACTTTATTACTAAAGGGAAATACGGCGGTATTGGAGCAACTGTAGGTTTATATAACGATAAAATTACAATTGTTGATCTGATTGAAGGATATTCTGCTCAACGGCAAGGAATTAGAATTGGGGATGTTATTCTTAAAGTTGATAGTATTGCAATTTCAAAGGATAATTATGATGATCTTGGTAAATATTTAAAAAGGGAACCTGGCACAGAAATTTCAATTATAATTGAGAGGGACGGAGAAAAGGGGAATATAGTTTTTAATTTGGTGAGCGAAGAGATTGAAATAAAAAACATTACATACTACGGTTTTGTACCTGAAGAAAGTAATAATGTTTATCTAAAACTCAGCGGGTTTTCTCGAAGTGCTGGTGAAGAAATAAGACAAGCACTGCAAGAATTGAAAATCCAAAAAGAAGTAAAATCTATAGTTCTCGATTTAAGAGGTAATCCCGGTGGTTTATTGGATGCAGCCATTGACGTATCAGAAAAATTTCTAACTAAAGATAATGTAATTGTTTCAATAAAAGGGCGTGATAAGAACCAAGAACAAATTTATAAAGCCAAAGAGGAACCTATTGCAGGAAATACTAAACTTGCAGTTCTGGTTGATCACGGTTCTGCGTCTGCCTCTGAAATTGTTGCCGGGGCAATTCAAGATCATGATCGCGGTTTTATAATTGGCACTAAATCTTTTGGTAAGGGATTAGTTCAGACAGTAATTCCCTTATCGTTTAATACATCTCTTAAAATGACAACTGCCAGATATTATACACCAAGCGGCAGATGTATTCAAGAAGTTGATTATTCTCAACAAAGTGATGTCTTCAGCAATTTAGAGATTGAAGATGAGAAAATATTTTTTACAGATAATAATAGAGAAGTTTATGCGAGCGGTGGAATTCTTCCCGATTCAATTGTAAAAAATTCATCTGAGTCTCACCTTGTACGAAATTTACTAGCTAAGGGAATGTTCTTTAAGTTTGCAACACTTTATTTTAATACTTCGACTTTGGAGCAAGTTAAATCAAATTTGGATGATGAATTATTCATGTTATTTATGAATTATTTGAAGGAAGAAGAATTTACATATCAAACTGATTCAGAAATTTTAATAAATGAATTGATTTCTACAATTAAAAAAGAAGGCTATAATTCAAATTTACTTGAAGATGTTGAACAGCTAAATAAAAAATTTGACTCAATCAAAGAGAGAGAGTTAACTAAACATAAAGAGGATATTCTTTCGGAAATAAAAAAGGAAATTGCTGCCCGTTCAGATGGAAGGAAAGGAAGGATAATTGAATCGCTTAAATATGATGAGCAATTTTCAACTTCATTAAAAATTCTAAATAACAATATTAAATATGATCAATTGCTTGGACTGAATATGTAGGAACAGGGATTCCCAGTGTCTCTTGTCAGCTTGTTGTGGAAACTTTTTTAACGAATTATTATTAAATTTACCGCCTAAATTCTAACCTTTTTAGAAATATTGCATCATATAAGAATAAAATATTTAATTGTAGTAAAATAAATTATGGAGTAATTATGTCAAAGACCAAAGTCGAAGAGACTAAATTCAAGTTTAAGGCCGAAGTAAAGCAGTTACTAGATATTTTAGTTCACTCGCTTTACACACACAAAGAAATCTTTTTACGGGAGCTAATTTCTAATGCATCTGATGCAATGGATAAATTACGTTTTGAATCAAATAAGGGTACCAAAATTGCTGATGGTGATTTACCATTAGAAGTAAATGTTACTTTTGATAAGGAAAAGAAAATAGTTTACATTGCAGATGCCGGTATTGGTATGTCAAAAGATGAAATTGTGAAAAATATTGGTACCATTGCAAAATCTGGTACCTCCGAATTCCTAAAAGTTGTTGCTGAAAGTAAAGAAGAAGCTAGTAATCTAATAGGCAGATTTGGTATAGGGTTTTACTCCGTGTTTATGGTAGCATCTAAGGTTGTTATTAAAACAAAATCGTATAAAGTAGGTGAACCAGCAATCAAATGGATATCTGATGGTTTGGGCAGTTATACAATTTCTGAACTTGATGAACCATTTAAAAGAGGTACGACTATTGAGGTTCACCTAAAAGATGATCAAGACGAATTCTTAGAGAAATACCGTCTTGATTCAATTGTTAAGAAACATTCAAGCTTTATCAGTTTCCCAATAAAAGTTGAAAACGAAAGAGTGAATACTGTCCAAGCACTTTGGAGAGAGCCAAAATCAAATATTAAACCTGATCAATACACTGAATTCTACAAGTTTTTAACTTACGATCAAGATGAACCATTTACCACAATTCACAGAAGTGTTGATGCTCCCATTCAGTTCACAAGTTTACTTTTCGTTCCAAAGAAAAATATGGATATGTTTGGCTATAATAGGGAAGAGTACGGCTTAGATTTATATGTTCGTCGCGTGTTAATCCAACACCAGAATAAAGATCTACTTCCTGAATATTTAAGTTTCGTAAAAGGAGTTGTCGATTCTGAAGATTTACCGCTAAACATTTCTAGAGAGAC
This sequence comes from uncultured Melioribacteraceae bacterium, assembly GCA_964469115.1. GTDB lineage: Bacteria > Bacteroidota > Ignavibacteria > Ignavibacteriales > Melioribacteraceae. The sequence continues at coordinate 1,049 of CAYXXW010000005.1, read as the reverse complement.
ACTTCAGGAAAATATAATTTTCACTAAAATTTCCAATAGTGTCACAAACCAAGTTTTATCTCATTTAACCAAAATGGCAGAGAAGGAGCACGATAAATTCTTGGAATTTTGGCGGGAGCATGGCAAAACATTCAAAATGGGATATATGGATTATACGAATCAAGAGAAATTTAGTAAACTTCTTCATTTTAATACTTCTGCATCAAAGGATTCTGCAGAGCTATTTTCACTCGACCAATATATTGAAAGAGTTAAGAAGGATCAAAAAGAAATATATTATGCAGTTGGTAGCAGCAGAGATGCAATTGCTCTCGATCCGCATATTGAAATATTTAAGGGTAAGGGAATTGAGGTACTTTATTTAATTGACCCGATGGATGAGTTTGTGATGGAAGCAATTAGAAAGTATAAAGATTTTGAACTTAAATCAGTTGAACAAGCTGACACTAAAGAGCTTAATAAAATGGAAAATGTTGATGAAGATGTAAAAGAAGTTGTTGAAGAACTAGATAAGTCTGATAAAAAACATTTTTCAAGTCTGATGAAGAAAATGAAGGATATTCTTGGCGATAGAGTTAAAGAAGTAAAAGAATCTGATAGATTAAAAGGAAGTCCAATTGTTCTTGTAAATCCAGATGATGGAATGTCTTCTACAATGCAGAAAATTATGAACATGTCGGGTAAAACTGTTAACGCTCCACAAAAAATAATGGAAGTTAACAAAGACCATAGGCTCATAAGAAACTTAATAAAAGTATTTAAAGCAAATGATGAAGATGAATATATTACTAATGTTGTAGAACAACTATATGAATCTTCTCTCTTACTGGAAGGATTCTTAAATGATCCTCATAAATTAGTTAACAGAGTAAATTCCTTATTGGAAGATTCAAGTGATTGGTATACAACTGTAAGAAACTTAAATGATAAAGACGATAAAAAAGATTAGTAACTATTTGATCTTATGATATTAAATTGATTTTTGAAGAATATGATTATAGAAAATTAGTTGCTATTTTCTTGAGCCCGCACAAATTTTGAGCGGGCTT
>CAYXXW010000004.1:0-35796 GCA_964469115.1 uncultured Melioribacteraceae bacterium | reverse complement strand
CAAGCTCATTATTAACTGAGTGGGTTAAAGGTAAAGCTAATGAAGTAACAGATGCTATTTCTAAAGGAATTGATGACGCTAAGAAAAATGTTTATAGAATATCTTTACATAAAGGAACTATTCCGCATACCATAATTGGTAAATATGGCGCAGGAAAAGTACTATTAAAACCTGCTTCTCCTGGTACTGGACTTATTGCAGGCGGTGGAGTTAGAGCTGTATTAGAAATGGCCGGAGTTCAAGATATTTTAACAAAGTCTTTAGGGTCAAGTAATCCTCATAACCAGGTTAAAGCAACTTTACAAGGTTTATTAAATTTAATTGATGCAAAAACAATGGCTGATAAAAGAGATATTGAAATCAGTCAGTTATTCAGCGTTTAACTAAGGAATTGATGAGAATGAAGTTAAAAATTACTCAAACTAAAAGTGGTATTGATAGACCTAAAGACCAAAAGTTAACAATTAAAGCTCTTGGTTTAGGAAGACCTAACTATACTAAAATACATAATGATACTCCTCAAATAAGAGGAATGGTTAATAAAGTTTCCCATTTAGTTACAATGGAAGAAATTAAAGATTAAGGTTGAAAATGGATATTTTAAGTAATCTTGAATATGCTGAAGGTTCAGTAAAAAACAAAAAAAGAATTGGTCGTGGTGAAGGAACTGGTAGAGGCGGAACTGCTACAAGAGGTATGAACGGTCAAAGATCACGTTCTGGCTTTAAATATAGAGCATGGTTTGAGGGCGGACAAATGCCTTTACAAAGAAGAGTTCCTAAACGTGGTTTTACAAATATATTTAAAGTTAGATATGAAGCCGTTAATGTTGAAAAACTTCAAAAATTATTTGATGATAAGAAAATAAAAGATACCGTTAATGCTCAAGTATTATTCGAAAATGGTGTTATTAAAAAAATAGATGCTCCTTTTAAATTGCTTGGTAATGGCGAACTAAAAGCAAAATTAAATGTTGAAGTAAAATATCTAAGTAAATCTGCAAAAGAAAAAATTGAAGCTGCCGGCGGCAGTATAAAAGAGATCTAATTAATGGGTAAAATTCAGGATACTTTTCGGAATATTTTTAAAATTCAAGAGTTAAGAGACAGAATTCTTTATACTCTTGGATTGTTAGTTATTGTAAGAGTTGGTGCTCATATTACTTTACCGGGTATCGATTCGTATCTTTTAGCTGAAGCAATGGCAAACAAAACAACTGATAATTTACTTGGTTTGTATGATATGTTTGCTGGTGGTGCATTTTCTAATGCAGCTATTTTTGCTCTTGGAATTATGCCTTACATTTCCGCTTCTATTATAATTCAGCTTGGTGGAGCAGTTATTCCTTATTTCCAAAAGCTGCAGAAAGAAGGAGAAGAAGGTAGAAAGAAGATTACTCAGCTAACAAGATATGGTACTGTTCTAATTTCTTTGTTCCAAAGTTTAGGTGTAGTAACTGGTGTTATAATGAACACTTCTTTCAATGGTGCATCGGTTGTTCCTGAGGAAGTTAGAGGTATAGGATTTATCATTTCTTCGGTAATTCTTTTAGTTGCTGGCACTGTATTTATGATGTGGATGGGTGAGCAGATTACTGAGAAGGGAATTGGTAATGGTATTTCTTTAATTATATTTATAAATATTATTAACAGATTGCCATTTGCAATTTTAGATGAAATTAGATTGATTGATGCTGGTACAAGAAATATAGTAATTGAAATTGCTATATTAATTTTCATGGGCTTTATAATCGCTGGTATCGTTCTGGTAACTCAAGGAACAAGGAGAATCCCGGTTCAGTATGCAAAAAGAGTAGTTGGTAGAAAAGTTTACGGAGGTGTTACACAATACATTCCGCTGCGAGTAAATACAGCTGGTGTAATGCCAATTATTTTTGCACAAGCAATTATGTTTTTACCAAGCACGGTTTTATCATTTTTCCCAAATAATGAATTTATGCAAAGTTTAGCAGGTTATTTTAATTATACTAGCTTTACTTATTCTTTTATATATGCAATAATAATAGTGTTCTTTACTTATTTTTATACTGCCATTGCTTTTAATCCGCAAGAAGTTGCAGAAACTATGAAGAAACAAGGTGGATTTGTTCCGGGAATTAGACCCGGTAAACAAACATCTGAGTTTATTGATAATATTCTTACAAAAATCACCTTACCCGGTTCAATATTTTTAGCAATAATTGCTATTTTACCGGCGTTTGTTTCTCGTTTAGGAGTTTCAGGTAGTTTTGCTCAATTCTTTGGTGGAACAAGTTTATTGATTATGGTTGGTGTTGCTCTCGATACACTTCAACAGGTAGAATCTCATTTGCTTATGCGTCACTATGATGGTTTCATGAAATCCGGCAAGATGAAAGGTCGTAGATAATTGGTTAATCGTGATCATCATTAAAAGTAAAAAAGAGATAGATTATATCAGAGAAAGTGCAAAGATAGTAGCTGAAACATTACAACTTGTTAAGAGATATGCGGAAGTTGGTAAAACAACTTTAGAGCTTGATAAAATTGCAGAGGACTATATCCGAAGCAACGACGGAATACCGGCTTTTAAAGGGTATTCTCAAGCCGGAGCAATTGATTTTCCGGGTACAATTTGTGCTTCAATAAATGAGGAAGTAGTACACGGAATTCCAAGCAATAGAGTTTTAGAAAACGGTGATATTCTTTCAATAGACGTTGGCGTTGATAAAAATGGATATTTTGGAGACGCAGCAATTACAGTGGCTATTGGTGATGTGGAAGAAGATAAACTTAAACTTTTAGAAGCTACTGAAAAATCTCTTTACTTGGGTATTGAACAAGCAAAAGTTAAAAATAGAATTGGCGATATTTCATCTTCAATTCAAGAATATATTGAAAGCCATGGATTTTCTATTGTAAAAGATTTATGCGGTCATGGAGTTGGAAAATTTCTTCATGAAGATCCGCAAATTGCAAATTTTGGAAAAGCTAATAGTGGTCCAAAAATAAAAAATGGAATGACCATCGCAATTGAGCCTATGATAAATATTGGTACTTTCGAAGTTACAGTTGCAAATGATGGTTGGACAGTTTTAACGAGAGATAAAAAAGCATCTGCTCATTTTGAGCATACAGTTGCAATAATAAATGATTTTCCAGAAATATTATCGGTTTGTTAATAAATGGCAAAACAAGAATCAATAAAAGTCGACGGTGTTGTCACAGAAACTTTACCAAATGCACACTTTAAGGTAAAGCTAGAAAACAAACACGAAATATTGGCTCATATTTCTGGTAAAATGAGAATGCATTTTATCAAAATATTAGTTGGTGATAAAGTTGCAATTGAATTATCGCCTTATGATTTAAATAAAGGTAGAATTACATATAGGTATAAATAACGGAGCTAATATGAAAGTTCGGGCATCTGTAAAAAAAATGTGCGATCATTGTAAGATTATTAAAAGAAACGGGACTGTAAGAGTTATTTGTAAGAACCCAAAACACAAACAACGTCAAGGTTAAAGAAATTTAGGAGAATAGTAATTTGGCTAGGATTGCAGGAATTGATTTACCAAAACAGAAAAAAGCTTATATAGGATTAACCTACATTTATGGAATTGGTCAGCATACTGCGTTAGCAATTTTAGAAAAGGCAGCAGTGGATCCTAATAAAAAAGTTTTAGATCTTACTGAAGAAGAAGTTGCTAAAGTAAGAGCAATTATGACCGCTGAATTAAAAGTTGAGGGTGCTTTAAGAAGTGAAGTTCAGCAGAATATTAAAAGGCTAATGGATATTGGAACCTATAGAGGTTTAAGACACAGACGTGGTTTGCCAGTGCGAGGTCAGCGTACTAAAACTAATTCTCGTACAAGAAAAGGTAAGAAAAGAACAGTTGCTGGTAAAAAGAAAGTACCAAAATAATTTTGAATTGATAATTAATTATAGCTATAGGAGTTTTTAACTTGGCAAAAGTTACAAGAAAATCTAAAAAGAAAGTTCATGTTGATGCAGTTGGGCTTGCTCATATTAAAGCATCTTTTAACAATGTGTTAGTTACAATAACAGATGTTTACGGCAATACTATTTCATGGTCATCTGCCGGTAAAAATGGCTTTAAAGGTTCTAGAAAAAACACACCTTTTGCTGCTCAAGTAACTTCTGAAGCTGCGGCTAAAGAGGCGGTTGATTTAGGATTAAAAAGAGTTGATGTTTTAGTAAAGGGTCCTGGTTCTGGTAGAGATGCTGCAATTAGAGCGCTAAATACAGCTGGTTTGCATATTATGTCAATTAAAGATATTACTCCTATTCCGCATAATGGTTGCAGACCCCCAAAACGTAGAAGAGTTTAAATTAAAGGAAAATTATAGATGGGAAGATACACAGGTCCAAAAGCGAAACTTGTAAGAAAATTCGGTGAAAATATCTTTGGTAATCCAAAGTTTGATAAGATTTTAAGTAATAAACCTTATGGTCCGGGTCAGCATGGAGCAGGTAGAAAAAGAGTTTCTGATTATGGTACACAGCTTAAGGAAAAACAAAAATTAAAAATTATGTACGGTTTATTTGAAAAACAATTTAGAAATATTTTCAAAAAAGCTGATAACATGAGAGGCATCACCGGTGAAAACTTGCTCCAATTACTTGAGAGAAGATTGGATAACACAGTTTTCAGATTAGGATTTGCTGCCTCAAGATCACAATCAAGACAATTGGTAAGTCACAGACATTTAACCGTTAATGGAAAACTTGTTAACATTCCATCTTATTTATTGAAACCAGGTGATGTTATTGCGGTTAAGCAAGCAAGTAAAAAAATGGATGTTTTTCACAATGCCTTAAGAATTAGAAAAACAAATCCTTACGAATGGTTAGAAGTTGAAAAGGCGAATTTATCAGGGACTTTTGTAAAGATTCCTGAAAGAGACGAAATACCAGTTAATGTTAACGAACAGTTAATAGTTGAGTTATATTCTAAGTAGTTTTAATTAAATTGAATTTCAAATTAGAGGAATCTAAATGAGTTATCCTTTTATAAAAATGCCCGATGGCGTAATTTTAGATGAAGCATCATCCACACAAATTTATGGAAAGTTTACAATTCAGCCATTAGAAAGAGGATTTGGTGTTACTTTAGGCGCAGCGTTTAGAAGAATACTTTTATCTTCTTTATCCGGTGCGGCAATTGTTGCAATAAAAATTGATGGTGTATTACATGAATTTACTTCAGTGCCTGGTGTAGTTGAAGATATTACTGATATTATTCTAAATCTTAAAAAAGTTAGACTAAAAGTAATAAACAAGCAAACTACAAAAGTAGAACTTTCTTTATCAGGTAGCGGTAAATTTACTGCGGCTGATCTCCAGAAAAATTGCCCTGATATTGAAGTTTTGAATCCAGATCAGCATATTGCCACCTTAAATGATGGTGCTAAATTAACTGTTGAAGTTAGATTTGGATTTGGAAAAGGTTATGTTCCAGCGGCTAAACAAAATATTGCTGATCAAACAATAGGTATCATCCCAATAGATTCTATCTTTACACCTATCGTTAATATTAGATACGATATTGAAAATGTTAGAATTGGCGAAAGTAACGAATATGAAAAATTAACATTAGAAGTTATCACTGATGGATCGGTTACACCAGAAGAAGCAATGTCCGGTGCCGGTGTTATTTTAAGAGATCATATCAATATGTTCATTAATTTTGATGTTGAACAAGAAGAAGATAAAGTTGATGATGAAAAAGATTTAGAATTTGAAAGAATTCGTAAAATTTTAACTACTAGTGTTGATGATTTAGAATTAAGTGTAAGATCTCATAACTGCTTAAAGGCAGCCAACATTAAAACAATGGGCGATCTTGTACGCAAAGATGAAAGTGAAATGCTTAAATTTAGAAACTTTGGTCGTAAATCACTTGCCGAACTGATGGAAATAGTTGAAGTTTATAATCTTGAATTCGGAATGGATGTTGATAAATACGTAAACGAAAAATCTGACAATAATTAAATTCTGCAAAAGGTTTAAATAATGAGACATAGAATTAAAGGAAGAAAATTAGGTAGAACTGCTTCTCATAGAACGGCGACTTTACGATCTTTAGCTACTGCACTAATTAAGCATAAGAAAATTACTACTACTTTGGCTAAAGCAAAACAGACAAGACTTTTTGTTGAACCGCTAATTACAAAAGCTAAAAATAATTCTGTCCATGCCAGAAGATTAGTATACAGAGATATAAAAGATGCTGAAGTAATGAAAGAACTTTTTAGTGAAGTTATTAGCAAAATCGGCGATAGACCAGGCGGTTATACAAGAGTAATAAAATTAGGCAACAGAGTTGGTGATGCTGCTGAGATGGCGATTATTGAGTTAGTTGATTTTAGTGAAGCAGCTTCAAAGAAACCAAGAAAAACTAAGAAGAAAGCTAAATCCAAGAAGGAAGATGCAAAAGAAGCTATTGTTGAAGAAATTGTCGCAGCTGAGGAAGTTGTAGAAGATGCAGTTGAGGAAACTGAAGAGAATAAGGAAGATGAAACTGCTGAATTAAAAACAGAGACAGATGATCTAACTAAGGTTGAAGGCGTTGGTCCAAAAATTTCTGAAATATTGCAAGAAAACGGTATTACTACATTTGCGAAATTGGCTGATACCGAAGTTGAAAAGCTAACTGAGATATTAGCCGAAGCTGGTAGTAGATATAAATCTCACGATCCTCAATCTTGGCCACGGCAAGCAAAATTAGCTGCCGACGGAAAATGGGATGAACTTAAAAAACTACAAGATGATCTTGATGGTGGAAGGGTTAAAGAGTAATTCTTCTTTATAATTTTTAATTTTTGAGCAGCTTTAAAGCTGCTCTTTTTGTTTATGCTAAAAATAAAATTCATAAAATCAGTATTTACTACAAAGGATTTACCGACTGAGAGAATGCCTGAGCTTGTGCTTTGTGGTAGATCCAATGTTGGTAAATCTACATTTATTAATTCACTCTCCAAACAAAAGAATATTGCAAAAACTAGTTCAACTCCCGGAAAAACAAGATCGATAAATTATTATTTAGTTGAAGATAAATTTTATTTGGTTGATTTACCGGGTTACGGTTATGCAAAAGTACCCAAAAAAGAAAAATTTGTTTGGCAAAGATTAATTGCTGACTACCTCCTAGACAGTAAAAATATTGTTATGGCTTATCATCTGGTTGATAGCCGTCATTCAGCAACAAATCTTGATCTACTACTAAATCAAATGCTGATTGATGAGATCATACCGTATACAATTATTTTATCCAAAGTTGATAAACTAAATCAATCTGAGAGATCTAAATCGGTAAAAAATATTGTTAAACAGTTTCCTGAATTAAGTTTGGGAGACAATCTTTTCTTGTATTCTTCATTAAAAGGAATAGGTAAGAAAGACGTTGAAATAAGACTATCTAAATTATTCAGATAATGATATTTGTATAAACTTTTATTATAATTATTAGATAAATAAAATAGTTTAGAGTAACAATAATTTCAGCAATCAATCAATGATACTCAGCTCAAGAAATAAAAAAAGAATTTTAATATTCTTAATTATTCCTCTACTTGCCATTGTTCCGCTTATTTCCGATGATATTGTAATCAAATCCATTGCTATTGCCATTTTGGTGGTTTATGTTGCTTTCATTATCTTTTTAAGAGATTCAGTTAGAATTAAAAATATGCTTGAGAATGAACCAAGCGACAGCTTTATTGATGATGATCTTATTGATACTGAAAATAAAGGCTATGATACTGATTTGGGTGAAACAGTAAAAATTGTTTCAAAGAAGAAAAATGCTGAAGTTATAACATCACATAACTATAAACCAGTCTTGCAATCCGGATTAAAAAGTGATATATCTGCAGAGGAACTAAAGGCTCAATTTGGAAAAATTGTAAGTGAAGAATTACCAGCTGACGTAAATAGTGACGAACAATTCCTATTTGTATTAGAAAAAATTCTAAATGTTATTAAAGATGCATATTTGGCTCATAGTGTTGTTTTTTTCTGGTTCAATGAAAATAATCAAGAGCTATCTGTTCAGAAATATTTTAGCAATTCAGAAAATTCTATTACAAAAAAACATTTTCCGCTTGAAGATGACATCATTAGTGCAATTGTACAAAAACAAGAACCTGTGCACCTTAACGAAATCTCCCCAAATGCCGAACTTGATGTTGTCCGTTATTACGATACTCCTCAAGGAATTAAAAGCCTTGTTGGTGTTCCTCTATTTTATGCTGATTCTCTCACCGGAGTTTTAGTAGTAGATTCAAAAGCGCCCGATGCATTCGGAATTGAAACTGTTTATTCACTGGGCAGATTTGTTAGAATTATTGCTATCATCATTTCATTGTTTGATGAAAAATTTTCCGGATCTACTACCGAAAAGCGATTGGAAATGCTGTTAAATATTCTGAAGACAGAGAAGAAGTTTGATAATGAAGAAGACATTGAAGAAATTATTGAAGGTACAATTAAAAATCTTATTCATTATGATGCCTTCACATTTGTTTATTTTCATCCGAAAAAACAGAAGTTTATAATTGCTAAAACAGAAAATAAAACTTCACTAAAATACGTAGGAGAAAATTTACAGATTGATTTAGACGGAACACTTGTTGGTAAAGCGATAATGAGCGGTATACCAGTAAATATTGAAGATACAAGCAATAAAAATTACATTAGATTTGCTAAAACAGAAACTGCCGGTTTAGGAGGATCTTTCTTAGCTTTACCATTAATTTATGATAACCAAAATTTTGGCGTACTCTGCTTTGAAAGCTTGAAGAAAAAAATATATGCAAATTCAGACATTAAATTTATGCGAAGTGCTATAAAAATATTTTCGTTCTTTGTTTATACTTATTCCACACATACAATTTTAAAGAATTTATTATCGGTAGACGTCGAAACTGGAGCATTAACTTATGATGCATTCGTAAAACAAGTAAGCTCCGATTTAATCAAAACTAATGAGTTTGAAGCCCCATCAGCATTGGCTTTAATACAGATAGATGATTTTCTGGAAGAAAGATCGCTTTTTGAAACGGATCCATTCCCTAAAGTTTTAGATTCAATAAACCAATCAATTAAAAGTGAGATTACACCCTTAAATATTCTAGGAAGGCTTGGAGAAAAATTGTTTGCTGTTTATTTCTTCAATGCAACAACCAAAGATGTTTTTTTATGGGCTGAAAAACTTAGAATTAAAATTGCAAGGAAACCAATTTCTGTAGTTTCAAAACAAACAACATTTACCGTTTCCATCGGTGTAGCTTCTGCACAACAAAAGACGGATGTTGAAGATGTGCTAAAGAATGCTGAATTGGCATTAAATAAAGCTTATCAAAAAGGTGGAAATACCGTAAAAAGTATCAATTAAGAGAGAGCAACTTGAATAATTTTGTTTTAATCATTCTAGATGGCGTTGGAATAGGTGAATTACCCGACGCTGACAAATATGGTGATAAAGGTAGCAATACTTTGGGAAATATTGCCAATTATATGGGTGGACTAGATTTACCCAACTTACAAAAAATGGGCTTAGGTAATATCAAAAAAATGTTAGGTTATGGATCTGTTGGTAAGCCGATGGCTTCTTTTGGTAAAATGACAGAACAATCAACCGGTAAGGATTCTACGAGCGGACACTGGGAAATAGGCGGCTACATTGTTGATTTCGAGTTCCCAACATATCCGGATGGATTCACAGAAGATGTTATGGAAGATTTTTTGGTACAAAATAACTTGCAAGGATTTTTAGGTAACAAACCAGCTTCTGGCACAGAAATTATTGATGAACTTGGTCTTGAGCATATGCAGACGGGGTTTCCTATCGTTTATACCTCAGCTGATTCAGTTTTTCAGATAGCGGCTCATGAAGAAATAATTCCACTTGAAAGATTATATGAAATCTGTGAAGTTACCAGAAATAAAATTTGTATTGATGAACACAACATGGGAAGAGTAATTGCACGTCCGTTTGTTGGTGCACCTGGCAGTTTTGAGCGTACAACAAATAGAAGAGATTTTTCAATCGATCCGCCTGAAAATACAATTTTAGATATTTTAACTGAAAATGGAATTAATACCGTAGGCGTTGGCAAAGTCAATGATCTTTTTAATTTTAAGGGCATAAATAAATCTGTTAAAACTAAATCGAATTTAGAAGGAATCAACGCTGTAATTTCTAATTTAATGTCCGAAGAAAACAGTTTAATTTTTGCTAATCTAGTAGATTTCGATGTATACTTTGGTCACCGTAATAATCCCGGCGGTTTTCATGAATCATTGGTTGAGTTTGATGACAATTTGCCAGATATTTTAAGCGAAATGGATGAAACTGATAAACTAATTATTACCGCTGATCATGGGAATGATCCTACGACTGAAAGCACTGATCATAGCAGAGAGTATGTTCCTATACTTTATTATAAACCTAATAATGAAGGGAAAAATCTGGGAGTAAGAGAAACATTTGCTGATGTTGCAAAGACAATTGCTGAACATTTTGGTATTGAAAACACTTTAAATGGTACTAGCTTTTTAAATTCGTAAATATTTCTGGATAATTTCATACTTTAATCAAAACTTAAATTTTTATTCTAGAGAATAAATTACTATTATTCATTTACTTATTATCTGAGGAATTAAATTTTGCAACTAGGAAAAGTTATTGGAACTGTTTGGTCTACAAGGAAAGATGAGAAATTAGTAGGTTCAAAATTTCTTATTGTCAAGCAACTTGATTTAAAGAATAATCTTAAAGATAACTTTATTGTGGCTGTTGATTCTGTAGGAGCCGGTGTTGGTGAAGTTGTGCTTTATGCTTCCGGTAGCTCAGCAAGGCAAACTATTCAGACAAAAGATAAACCGGTGGATGCTGTAATAATGGCAATTGTTGATAAATTAGATATTTCCATCGATAATGGTATTAAGAAGGTTGAAAAATGATTCTTGGAAGAGTAATTGGCACTATTTGGGCTACCAGAAAATACCATGCTCTTAATGGGTATAAAATGCAGTTTGTTCAGCCATTAAATGCTAAGCTGGAGAATATTGGCGACCCAATCATTGCTGTTGATACGATTGGTGCCGGACCAGGAGAAGTAATATTTTTTGCTACTTCCAGCGAGGCAGTTATTGCTATGGATGTTGATATGGCACCAGTTGATGCATCAATTGTAGGAATTGTTGATTCGGTAAATTCTGAAAATAATTAGGAGCTTTCTTGAAAATCTCAAAACAATTTACGAATAGAGATAGCCATTCATTAGATAAATACCTTCAAGAAATTGGTAAGGTTGAACTCTTAACTCCTGAACAAGAGATAGATTATTCAATAAGAATAAAAAGCGGTGATCAAATAGCATTAGATAAACTTGTTAAAGCCAATTTAAGATTTGTTGTAAGTGTTGCTAAACAGTATCAGAATCAAGGATTATCTTTAGGAGATCTAATTAACGAAGGTAATTTAGGCCTAATTAAAGCAGCAAAAAGATTTGATGAAACTCGTGGCTTTAAATTTATTTCTTATGCAGTCTGGTGGATTCGTCAATCAATACTTCAAGCACTTGCCGAACAATCCAGAATAGTCAGATTACCGTTAAATAGAGTTGGAGCATTAAACAAGATTGGAAAAGCTTATAATAGTCTTGAGCAAGAATATGAACGCGAACCAACTCATTCAGAAATAGCTAAAGAATTGGAAATGGATTTAGATGAAGTTTCTGATACTTTAAAAATGTCTTCAAGACATGTCTCAATGGATGCTCCATTTGCTCAAGGTGATGAAAATAGTTTGTTAGATGTCTTGGAGAATGATGCAAATCCACTACCAGATACATCTTTAATGTCTGCATCATTGAGAAGTGAAATTGAAAGGGCACTCGCTACTCTTACTGAAAGAGAAGCTGAAGTTGTAAAACTCTATTTTGGCTTCGATGATAAAAATTCCTTAACCCTTGAAGAAATTGGAGAACAATTTCATTTAACACGCGAACGAGTTAGACAAATTAAAGAAAAAGCTATTAGAAGATTAAGACATACATCTAGAAGCAAAAGTTTAAGAGCATATCTTGGTTAATTATTTTAAATGCAAAAAACATTAAAGGTATTTAAAAAAATTATATTAGTTTTAGCACCATTCTACTTAGTAAATTGTTCATCATCATCTTACTATGAACGATATGGCAATTATACAAATCCAAACCCTTCTTATAATGCTTCAGAAGTTGAAGATGAAATATCTGACCCTCAAATTTCAGTAGCAAACGAAGAAGCTAAATCTATATTAGATAAACTTTCAGAAGTAACAGAATCCAATACTAAGAAAGAAAGATTTCTTCACGAAATTATAAGTTACTTAAATACACCTTACAGATACGGCGGAACAACTAGAAAGGGAATAGATTGTTCTGCATTTACTCAAAAGGTATATGGTAATAGCATGAATATTACATTACCCAGAACAGCAAGAGAACAGTACAAAGAATGGCAACCTTTTGATGATACGGATCAATTAAGGTTTGGAGATTTAATTTATTTTAATACATCCAGGAGATACTACCCCGGACATGTTGGCATTTACCTAGATGACAATTTATTTGCTCATGCAAGTTCATCGAACGGAGTTATCATTTCATCTTTAGAAAATAAGTATTACGAGACCAAATTTATTGGTGCAAATAGAGTTAAAATCAAAAAATATTAATTAAAAATTGAGGCGAATATGGAATTTAGAATTGAAACTGATACAATGGGAGAAGTTAAAGTACCAGCTGATAAGTATTATGGTGCACAAACAGCAAGATCATTAATGAATTTTAAAATTGGGGGAGAAACTTTTCCACGCGAGATTATCAGAGCATTAGGAATACTTAAAAAAGCTGCGGTCTTAATTAATAACGAATTAGGAATGATTTCGGACGAAAAGACTAAACTGATCGCAGAAGCAGCTGATGAAGTAATAAGCGGAAAGTTGGATGAACATTTCCCCTTGGTTGTTTGGCAAACCGGAAGCGGTACCCAAACAAATATGAACTCAAACGAGGTAATTGCTAATAGAGCAATAGAAATTTCCGGTGGTGAATTGGGAAGTAAAAAACCAATCCATCCTAATGATGATGTAAATAAAGCTCAATCATCAAATGATACCTTCCCAACGGCAATGCACATTGCAGCCGTTGAAGAAATCAATAGAAGATTAATACCGATGATAACTAAGTTAAGGGATGCTCTTGCTGTTAAAGCTGAAGAATTCAAAGAGGTAATTAAGATTGGCAGAACTCATCTAATGGATGCTGTTCCATTGACTTTGGGTCAAGAATTTTCAGGATACGTTCAGCAAATGGATAATGGTCTAGCGAGAATAAATGGCTGTTTACCGAGACTTTCAGAGTTGGCTCTCGGTGGAACTGCAGTAGGAACTGGACTAAACACCCATCCGAAATTTGCAGAGCTTGCGGCATCAAAAATTTCTGAAATTACAAATCTAAAATTTGTTACAGCTCCTAATAAATTTGAAGCACTTGCAGCGCATGATGCAATTGTTGAAGCAAGCGGTGTAATGAAAACATTAGCTTCTTCATTAATGAAAATTGCAAATGATGTTAGATGGCTGGGTTCAGGACCAAGATGTGGAATTGGTGAAATAAATTTACCAGCCAACGAACCCGGCAGTTCAATTATGCCTGGTAAAGTTAATCCAACTCAATCGGAAGCTCTGACAATGGTTTGCTGCCAAGTTATGGGGAACGACACTGCAATAAATTTTGGTGGTGCAAGCGGTAATTTTGAACTTAACGTATTTAAGCCAGTTATGATTTTTAATCTACTCCAATCAATCAGATTATTAGCTGATGCGTCAGAGAGCTTTACTGATAATTGTGTTGTGGGAATTGAAGCTAATAAAATCAATATTGAAAAGCACCTTACAAATTCGTTGATGTTGGTGACTGCTTTAAATCCTCATGTGGGTTATGATAATGCTGCAAAAATTGCAAAAAAGGCACTTGCTGAGAATACAACACTTGAAGAAGCCGCTGTTGCAATTGGACTTCTTACTTCAGAGCAATTTAAAGAATTTGTAAGACCAGAAAATATGGTTGGTCCAAAAGCTTAATTGTTTATTATATTGGGGTTGCTAATATCAGCAGCCCCTTAATTGTTTTTATAATATTACCCTAAATTAAATCCTACTAAATGACAAAGATTTCTAACGCAAAAAATGAGGTCGAATAAAATAATTTAATAATTAAAACAAATATTTTATCCCTACAAATCCGCCGACTAGTAAAAGAGTAAATCCAATAGCTAGCCAATTAAAATACTTATCAATGAATCCTTGAATTTGCTCTCCAAATTTCCAGATTAAAAATGAAACTAAGAAAAATCTTCCTGCTCTTCCAATCAGTGATGCAATAATGAATAAGAAAATGTTTACGTTAAATGCACCGCCTGTTATTGTGAAAACTTTATATGGTATTGGAGTAAATCCTGCAGTAAATATTATCCAAAAATTCCATTCGTCATAAAGTTCTTTAACTTGGAAGAAAAGCTGTTCAGTAAAACCAGGAATGTTGGTGAAGAAAAAGTTAGCAACAGCAGAAAATTGATTAACACCTTCCCACCAGACAAAATATCCAATAGCATAACCAAGAAGAGCTCCAAGTACTGAAGCAATTGTGCAAATTGCGGCAAACTTAAATGATTTACTTCTTACACCCAATGCAAGAGCAATTAGTAAAGCATCCGGGGGTATTGGGAAAAATGAAGATTCGGCAAAAGCCAATATAAACAATGCTAAAGGGCCATAAGGAGTTTCAGCCCAATGAAGCACCCAATCATATATTTTTCGAATATATTTCATAAAGTGAACTAATCTCAATAATATTAAGTAAATACTAATTTAGCTTATAAAGAAATAGATAAATTGAATAGTAATCAACAATAAAATTTTCTTTAAATAATTATTTGAATTAATGTATTATCGTGCTAGTTTAATTAATTGTAAATGTAACATATTGTAACAATAAAATTTCATGAATTAATCAAATAATGCTATGGAAAAAAAAGAAAGGCTTGTTTCACTTGATGTATTCAGAGGCATAACAATTGCCGGAATGATTTTAGTTAACAATCCTGGTTCTTGGGGTTCAATTTACCCTCCATTAAAACATGCTGAATGGCACGGATGTACTCCTACTGATTTGATATTTCCATTTTTCCTTTTTATTGTTGGAGTTGCCATTACACTCTCACTATCAAAAAGAAAAGAAAGAGGGGATAATCAAAATAAACTGCTTTTAAATGTATTGCGTAGAAGTTTAATTTTGTTTGGATTGGGTCTGTTCTTAAATGGATTTCCTTATTTTGATATTTCTGCCATACGAATTCCCGGAGTACTTCAGAGGATTGCTGTTGTATATCTAATCTCTTCATTTTTGTTTTTAAAGACAACACTTAAAGCTCAAATATATATAACTGGATTCTTATTGCTATTTTATTGGATTTTAATGATGTTCATTCCTGTTCCGGGAGTAGGGCACTCTAATTTAGAAAAAACAACAAATCTTGCAGCATGGTTGGATAATCTTATATTGAGCGGTCACATGTGGTCTTATACAAAGGTTTGGGATCCTGAAGGAATTTTAAGTACTCTTCCTGCAATATCTTCAGCACTGCTTGGTATTTTAACTGGTCATTGGCTTCAATCCTCAAATGATAAAACAACCAAAACAGTTTGGCTATTTGTTTTTTCAAGCTTGCTCATGTTAACCGGTTATGTTTGGGATGGATGGTTCCCCATGAATAAAAGTCTGTGGACAAGCTCCTATGTTCTTTACACAGGAGGACTTGCACTTAATTTTTTAGCAATATGTTTTTGGATAATAGATGTTAAAGGAATAAAGTGGTGGATAAAACCCTTTCAAGTTTACGGAATGAATGCAATCACCGTGTTTTTCCTGTCTGGAATAGTAGCCAAATTAATGTATTTGATAAAATTTAATTATGAAGGGAATGAGATTACGCTAAAATCTTTTCTTTATTCAAACCTATTTGAAAGCTGGCTAACTCCCATTAATGCTTCATTAGCATGGGCATTAGTTTATATTTTTGTTTGGTTGGGACTAATGTGGATTCTATATAGTAAAAAGATTTTTATTAAAGTCTGAAAAAATAGTTATATGTCTTATTGCTTTTTTAGACATTCGGAGTTATCTTTGATAAATTTTTTGAAGGAGTAAAAATGCCACCTATTCAAAACTTTAAAACAATCCCCGAGATGTTTGATGTTGTAACTAAAACTTACGGATCGAATAAAACATATCTTAAACACAAGGTTGATGAAAAGTACGTAGACATTAACTATTCCGAGGTAAGAGAAATTGTTGAAAATTTAGCACTTGGTCTTACTACACTTGGCGTTAAACGTGAAGACAAAGTAGCAATTATTGCTGAAAACAGACCTGAGTGGTATTATTCCGATTTAGCTATAATATGCTTGGGAGGTATAGATGTTCCGCTATACCCAATCTCAACTTCAGATAGCATTGAGTATATGCTGAATAATTCTGAGTCAGTCGGCGTTATTGTATC
Organism: uncultured Melioribacteraceae bacterium; assembly: GCA_964469115.1. Lineage (GTDB taxonomy): Bacteria > Bacteroidota > Ignavibacteria > Ignavibacteriales > Melioribacteraceae. The sequence goes on along the minus strand of CAYXXW010000004.1, from coordinate 19,179 downwards.
AACAAAATTTCAACTTAATAAAGTTTTAAAGATAAAATCCAAGTGCAAAAATCTTAAATTCATTATCACCATGAATAATGATGATCCTGAAGGCGAACAAAGTGTTTTAACTTTCGATCAAATACTAAAAAAAGGAAAACTTTATAAAGAAGATCATCATGAACATTTTCTAACGCATGTCGAGCTTGCTAATGAAGATGATCTATGCACTATCATTTATACTTCAGGTACAACGGGCGAACCTAAAGGTGTGTTGTTAACACATAAAAATATATTATCTAATGTTAAAGCTGCGTGCGAAATAATAAGTGTTACAGACGAAGATACATTTTTATCATTCCTTCCCTTAAGTCATATTTTTGAGCGAATGGCAGGCTACTATCTTGCTCTTGCTTGTGGTTCAACAGTCGCTTTTGCTGAAGGCATAGAAAAGATTTCTTTAAATATGGGCGAGATTAAACCAACTGTTATGACCGGAGTACCGAGATTATTTGAGAGAATGTATAATAAGATCATGAGAAATGTTGACAAACAACCAGAGAAGAAGCAAAAAATATTTAATTGGGGAGTTACTGTTGGTCAAGAATACGCTCAACTAAAAAGAACCAATGAATCAATTCCAATTTCATTAATTATTAAACATAAACTTGCTGATAAATTGGTTTTTTCTAAGCTAAGAAGTGTAACTGGTGGAAATCTAAGATTTTTCATATCAGGTGGTGCTGCTCTTGCCAGAGATCTTGGAGTCTTTTTTGAAGCTGTTGGTATTTTAGTTTTAGAGGGTTATGGTTTAACGGAATCTTCACCAGTTATTGCTGTTAATAGAGAAAATGATTACAAATTTGGTAGTGTTGGTAAAACTGTACCTGGTGTAGAAGTTAAAATTGCAAAAGACGGCGAAATACTTGCAAGTGGACCAAACATAATGCAGGGTTACTATAAAAAGAAAAAAGAAACCAAAGAAGTTATTAAAGACGGATGGCTTCACACAGGAGATATAGGAGTCTTTGATGCTGAAGGTTTCCTCTTAATTACTGATAGAAAGAAAAGTCTCTTTAAAACTTCGGGTGGAAAATATATCGCTCCAACTCCAATTGAGAATCTCTTTTTAGGAAGCAAGTATATCGATCAGTTTATAATAATTGGTGATAAGCGAATGTTTATTAGTGCCCTTATTGTGCCGGATTTTGAAGCTTTAAAAGAATATGCTGATGCACATAGAATTGCATATTCCAGCAATGAGGACCTAATAAAATTAAAACAAATTGATGATATGATGCAGCAGGAATTTTCAGCATTTCAAAAGAAATTAGCAAGTTACGAAAAGGTTAGAAAATTTACTTTACTCAACAAACCGTTTACTATTGAAGCGGGTGAAATGACTCCCTCATTAAAATTGAAGCGTAACATTATTGAAGCAAGATATGAAAATTTAATAGAAGATATGTACAAAGAAATGCAAAATTAGTTGGTTATTTTATTTAATTATTTATTTCGGCCTTCATTTCATATAAAAATGAGTTCCTATTTTATTTTAAGAACTCATTTTTTTTCAATCACCATGCGTTCCAATTTCTTTATCAATAGATTTAATATCAAAATAAATTATACGTATATTTAAATTTATTTTTGATTTTATTGAGGCACGGTTGGAAAAAGAAAAAGTACTTGTCACTTCTGCATTACCATATGCAAATGGTCCAATTCATTTAGGACACTTAAGCGGTGCATATTTGCCTGCTGATATTTATGTCCGCTATAAAAGACTTAATGGTGATGATATTATTTATATTTGTGGATCCGATGAACATGGTGTACCAATAACTATTTCAGCAGATAAGGAAAATGTAAGTCCCAACGTAATTATTGATAGATTTCACGAAGCGAATAAAACTTCTTTTGAAAAATTTGGAATGAGCTTCGATATATATTCCAGAACAAGTTTGCCAATTCATCATAACACAGCTCAAGAGTTTTTTAAAAATTATCATCAGAATGGTTTGCTTAAAGAAAAAAAATCGATGCAGTTTTATGACAGCAAATCTGAAATGTTTTTACCAGATAGATACGTAGAAGGTACTTGTCCCAAATGCGGTTTTGAAGAAGCACGCTCCGATGAATGTGAGAAATGCGGGTCTCTCTACGAACCACACGAGCTTATAAATCCTAAAAGTAAAATTACCGGCAATACTCCTGAACTGAAGGAAACATCTCATTGGTATTTTCCCTTAGGTGAATATCAAGAATTTTTGGAAGAATACATTGAAGAGATGAATAACAAGTTTGGATGGAAAGACAATGTACTTCAATATTGCAGAGGCTGGTTCAAAGATGGTTTGAGGGACCGTGCTGTTACCAGAGATTTAGATTGGGGAGTTAAAGTTCCGCTCGATAGCTCAATCGGTAAAGTAATTTACGTTTGGTTTGAAGCAGTGCTCGGATACATTTCTGCAACTAAAAAATTATCGGAAGAAAGAAAAGATCCCGAATTGTGGAAAGACTATTGGCAAGGGAAAGACACAAAATACGTTGCATTCATTGGCAAAGATAATATAGTGTTTCATACGATTATATTCCCGGCAATGCTGAGGGCATGGAATTTGAATAATGATGAACAGTTTATTTGTCCGCAGAATGTGCCTGCAAATGAATTTTTGAATTTTGAAGGGAAAAAGTTTTCTAAATCAAGAGGGTGGGGAATTGATGTAAGTGAGTTTCTTGATCTCTTCCCGACAGATCCTTTAAGATATTGCTTGGCTTCAAACTTACCGGAGAATAAAGATACTGATTTTTATTGGAAGGAGTTTCAAGCTAAAAACAATAATGAGTTAGCAGACATTTTAGGCAACTTTATCAATAGAACATTCATATTTGTTCATAAACATTTTGAAGGCAAAGTTCCGAGTCGAAGTGAACTATCCGAAATTGACAGTAATTTATTAAGTGAACTTGAAAACTATCCTTCAAAAATCGCCGATCTTCTAGAGCATTATAAAATAAAAGATGCCATTCTTGAAATAATGAATCTTGCAAGAAGCGCCAATAAATACTTTAATGATTCGGAACCTTGGAAAACTATAAAAAGTGATAGACCGTTGTGTGCTAATACTATAAATATTGCACTTCAAACAATTTATACTTTAGCAGAATTGTTAAGTCCTGTAATACCTTTCACCTCAAGGAAAATCTTTGATATGCTAAATTCAGAACCTACAGATTGGCTTAACTCTGGAAAAGATAATCTTAGTGCAGGTCATAAATTGAATGAATCAGAAATATTATTCAATAAGATAGAGGATGAAGTAATTGAAAAGCAGCTTGATAAACTTCCTAAAGTTGAAGAAAATGAGGAAGCCAAAGTAAAAGAGATTACATTTGATGAATTCTCCAAAACTAAATTAAATGTTGCTGAAATTATTAGTGCTGAAAAAATCAAAAAGAGTGATAAACTCCTTAAACTAAAGGTGAAAGTTGGTGAGACAGAAAAACAAATAATCGCGGGGATTGCACAAAGTTATGAACCGGAAACTTTAATTAATAAAAAAGTTGTAATAGTTAGTAATTTAAAACCGGCTAAACTATTCGGTCAATTATCTGAGGGGATGGTACTTGCAGTTGATGATTCTGAAGGGAAACTAAAAATAGTTGAAGTCGATGCATCAGTTAAATCCGGCGCTATTGTTAAATAAGATTTGTAATGAAGAAAACTACAAGAGGAGTAAATAATAGATCGATCACTATTTCAGAAAAAGAAATTAGTAAATATAGTGCTGAACTTATTAATCTTAAATCCGCACAAAAGATAAATCGGGTAGTTAATAAAGTAATTCATCAGGATATTTTTCAAGCTATTAACTTTTTACCATCAAATTTTGTTGATTTACTCTTTCTTGACCCTCCTTATAATATGAATAAGAAATTTAATAGCAACAAATTTTCTAAACGATCAATTGATGAATATTCCGAATGGCTGGATAAATTATTTAATGAAATTGTAAAAACTCTTAAACCTACTGCCTCGGTTTACGTCTGCGGCGATTGGCTATCATCAACATCAATTCATTACACACTTGAAAAATATTTTAAAGTTAGAAATAGAATTACTTGGGAAAGAGAAAAAGGAAGAGGGGCAAAACAAAACTGGAAAAATTCTTCGGAAGATATCTGGTTCTGCACAGTATCAAACGATTACTTTTTTGATTTAGATGCAGTAAAACTTAAAAGAAAAGTACTTGCTCCATATAAGGAGAATGGAAAACCAAAAGATTGGGAACAAAATTCTGGAGGCAATTTTAGACTAACTCATCCATCAAATATTTGGAATGACATAACAGTACCATTTTGGTCAATGCCCGAAAACACAGAACACCCAACACAAAAACCTGAGAAACTATTAGCAAAAATAATTCTTGCAAGCAGTAGAGAAGGTGAGATTGTTTTTGATCCTTTTCTTGGTTCGGGCACAACAGCTGTAGTTGCTAAGAAGTTAGCAAGAAATTTTGTTGGTGTAGAAAAAGATAAGAAGTTTGCATCAATCACTTTGAAAAGATTGAACATTGCGGATAAAGATAAAAATATTCAAGGATTTTCTAATGGTGTTTTTTGGGAAAGAAATTCTTTGAGTATACAATCTAAAAGTACGAATAAATCAAAGAAAAATAATTTCTAGCATTAAATTACCCAATGTAGATTCCCTTGATTTTCAAGGTTACATTAGGTAAAATTTGAAGCTAAATAATATAATTTTAGGAGGATTTTTAATGCTTAATAAGCTCATATTGGCACTTTTACTAATTATTTCAATTTCGTTAATTTCTTGCTCACCAAAACAATCGGAAATTATTGTCGCCCAATATGGTGATAGTGTAATTAAAATGGAAGAATTTGAAAAAGCTTATGCCAAGAATGTAGGCAGTCTAGAAACAGCAAAAACTGATTCAATTAATAACTATGAGAAATTTTTAGATCTATACGTAAAATTCAAGATGAAGTTAAAAGATGCACGCCTCAGAAGACTTCATAAAGATCAAGCTATTATCAATGAATTGAATGATTACCAAAAAACTATTGGTGCTTCTTACTTAATTGAAAAAGAGTTATACGGAAAAGGAATTGAAGAACTATTTGATAAAAGAAGTGAAGAGGTTAGAGTTAGTCATATTTTAATAAGAACAGATTCTCTTTCTGATGCTGAAGCTCAACAGAAAGCATTAGATATAATTGAAAGAATAAAAAATGGTTCATCATTTGATGAAGAAGCTGCAAAAAATAGTGATGATCAGTTTTCAAAAACAAAAGGCGGAGACATTTATTATATTACTGCCGGAATGATTATGCCTTCTTTTGAAGAGATAGCATATGAAACACCGGTTGGGCAAGTAAATCCAACGCCACTAAAAACCCGTTATGGGTACCATATAATTAAAGTTACAGATAGAATCCCGAGAACGCCAAAAATTAAAGCTAGCCATATTTTAATTGCAAAACAGAATGGTGAAAACTCGGATTCAAAAGATAAATTGGAATTAGCAGAAGAAATTTTAGAACGTATTAAAAATGGTGAAGATTTTGGAAAATTAGCTGCTGAATTTTCAGATGATCCGGGCTCAAAGACTAAGAATGGAGACCTAGGTTATTTTTCAAGAAGACAAATGGTTCAGCCATTTGATTTAGCTGCGTTCAAATTAAAAACCGGTGAAGTCTCTGATATCGTTGAAACACAGTTTGGGTATCATATTATTAAGGTTACTGACCGCGTTCCTTACCCAAGTTTAGATTCTGAGAGAAAAGAACTCCGACAAATTTACGATAGAACTAAAAAGCAAATAGACTATGATGATATGATCTCTCAATACTCCAAAGAAGTAAATTTAGTAATGCATGATGAAGTCTTTAAAGAAGTTGCGTCAAATCCATTTTTAACCTTTGATAATGGCTATTGGGAAAGTGAGGTACAAGAAAATATTGGAAATAAAGTATTGTTCACTATTGGTGATGAGCAATTCAATACCGATAGTTTAATGTCTTATATTTTAAAAGATTCGAAAAATTTAGGACAAAAATCTGATGCAGCAAAATTAAAGGAACATTTGACTAATTATAGAAATTCAATGGTTCTTGAAGCTAAGGCAGATGTTTTAGTTAAACAAAATCCAGAATTTGCTTCTCTTATGGATGAATATAAAAATGGTATATTGATTTTTAGACTTCAGGAAGATGAAGTTTGGAATAAAATGAAAATGGATAGCGCAGAAACTGTAAAACTTTATAAAAATAATTTAGATAAATATGTTTGGCCGAATCGTGTTCAGTTTGCTACTCTATTCACAACTAAAGATACATTAGCGCAGCAATATTTGGAAATGCTTGAGCGAGGTGCTGACTTTGATAGTTTGGTTAATAAATATAGTGAAAAGTTACGAGCTAAAAACCCTGCTAAAGATAAATTGATTGATGCTGAGACTAACCCTGTCTCTAAAGCGGCTTATCAACTGCAAAATGTTGGAGATATTTCAGGCTTAGTCAGAGATATTGACGGATGGAATATTGTCAAACTTATTAAAAAAGAAGCAAAGCGCACAAAAACCTTTGAAGAGGCTAGAACTGAAGTAACAAGCGCTTATCAAGATTTAGAAAGTAAGCAATTAGAAGATGGATATATTAATCGTCTCAAGAAAGTTTATTCACCAGAATTATTTTATGAAGAATTGGAACAAGCATATAAAAACTAATTATTTTTTTCTACTATTTAGTATTCTTTTAATTTTAACTGGATGCGAAGAAAGCAAACAGCCGGAAGAAGTATATGTAGCTGAAGTAGGTAATGTTAAACTTTCGCAAAGTGAATTGGAGCGAGAACTTGGCAATAATCTTAACGTTTCAAAATATAGAGATGAATATATCAGAGACTGGATTGAAACTGAAATATTATTCCAGATTTCCAAAGAGAATAATCTATTAAATAATAGTAATTACGAAAATATTATAAAAAATTCTCAAAAAGAATTAGCCGCATCAATTGCAATTAATGATTTATTAAGTTCTAATCCGTTAATCATTGAGGAAAATGAACTTGAACAGTACTTTTATAAAAATCGGTCAGATTATAATTTTTCATATGATTCTTACATACTTAATTATGCTGAATTTAGTAGTGAAGAATCTGCCATAAACTTCAGAGATAATGCAATTGTAAATGGTTGGCAGAAATCAATTCAATCTTTTCTGGACAATACTACTCTAATTTTTAATTCTGAAAATCGTTTGTATAAATTATCTGAAATTCAATCGGAAAGAACTCTTAGAGTGTTAAAAAAACTATATAAAGATGAGATCAGTTTTGTGATAAATACGGAACTAAACAATTTTGTTGTTGTTCAACAAATTGATGAAATAGCTAAAAATTCAGTTCCCAAGTTCCAATATGTAAAAGAAAATGTTAGAAGTAGTTTATTAGTTCTTAAACAAAGAGAACAAATTAGACTGCTTCTAGATAGTCTTATTAATCAAAAAAACGTAAAGATTTACTAAGGTATTTTAATGAAGAAAATTTTTCTCATCTTATTTTTTATAAATATTTCACTTTCAATTGCTCAAGAGGTAATTGATAAGATAGTTGCGGTTGTAGATAGCGAAGTTATATTACAATCAGAATTAGATTTTCAAGTTGCAATGTTTGCCGCTCAAAGAAACCTAGATCAGAAAGATCCTAAAATAAAAGAACAATTGCTCAATAAACTGATTGAAGATAAATTACTTTATGCACAATCAATACTTGATTCAATCGAAGTTTCTGATGAAGATGTTAACCGACAATTAGATCAGGTAATAGCATACTATACTCAGCAGTACGGTTCACAAGAAAGATTAGAAAAAGCCTACGGAATGAGTACGGAAAGAATCCGACGTGAAATGAAAGATGATACACGTAAAAATCTAATGGCCGATATGCTAAAAAATCAAAAATTCGGTCAAGTTGAAGTAACTCGTAGAGAAGTAAAAGAATTTTTTGAAACATTTGAAGATTCTTTGGGTATGATTTCCGAAAAATTTGAAATTGCACATATTTATATAAATCCAAAATCTAATGACAAACTAAGGCAGAAAGCAAAATCGTTTGCTCAGTCATTATTGGATTCGTTAAAAAATGGTGCTGATTTTGAAGAACTTGCAAAAAATAATTCCGATGATCCCGGCAGTGCTGCAGCCGGTGGAGATCTTGGGTTTGTTAAAAGAGGTGTATTTTATCCCGAATTTGAATCAGCAGCATTTAAGTTAAAAGAAGGGCAGCTGTCTGAAGTAATCAAGTCTCCCGTTGGCTTCCACGTTATAGAGTTGCTGGAAAAAAGAGGTGAATCAATTCACGCAAGACATATATTAGTTAAGCCTAAAACTGATGATGAGGCCGATCTTAAAGCAATAGAAAAGTTGTCGGAGATTAGAGACAGTATTATTAATAATGTTAATGCTTTTTCTTATTTTGCAGCCAATTATAGTGATGATAAAGAAACAGCAAAGTTTGAAGGATTGCTTGGAATTTTTGAAGTAGGTCAGCTTGATAAATCACTTCTCGATCAAGTTTATAAATTAGAAGTTGGAGAAATCGGGTTTCCGAAAAGATTAGAAGTTGGAAATGCTGAATATGGTTTTCATATAGTAAAATTGATTGATAGAATTCCCGCTCACAAAGCAAATTTAGAAACCGATTATGATGAAATTAAAAGAATAGCTGAATTCAAAAAACGAGAAAAACTTCTCATTAAATGGATTGATGAAATTAAAAGTAATGTATACTGGGAAATAAGAATTTAGGATAAAAATTGCAAATTACCAATAGCTCACCAAACGATGTTGAATTAGTTAACGATCTGCAGAAATCTATAAAAGAAATTAAGCAAGAAGTTGCTAAAGTAATTATTGGGCAAGATGAAACAATAGAAAATCTTTTAACCTCTTTACTCGCTAAAGGACACTGCTTATTGGTTGGAGTTCCAGGTCTTGCAAAAACTCTTTTAATCAAAACCCTTTCAGAGGTTTTAGACCTCGAATTTAATAGAATTCAGTTTACACCCGATTTAATGCCGAGCGATATTACAGGTACTGAAATATTGGAAGAAGATGTTAGTACAAAAAAACGTGAATTTAAATTTATTAAAGGACCAATTTTTGCAAATATCATTCTTGCCGATGAAATAAATAGAACACCGCCAAAGACTCAGGCCGCTTTACTTGAAGCGATGCAAGAGCAAAATGTAACAGCAGCAGGTACCAAATATAATTTACCAAATCCGTTTTTCGTACTTGCTACTCAAAATCCAATTGAACAAGAAGGAACTTATCCTTTGCCCGAAGCTCAACTTGATAGATTTATGTTTAATCTTTGGCTTGACTATCCAAACTTTGATGAAGAAACTGAAATTGTAAAAAGAACTACCAGCAGTGAAACACCGTTACTTCAAAAAACAATTGACACTCAGAAAATTTTAAGTTTTCAAAATTTAGTAAGACGTGTTCCGGTTGCCGATAATGTAATTGATTATGCAGTAAAAGTTGTGAATAAAACCAGACCAAATAATAATTATGTCCCAGATTCTGTTAAAAATTTAATTAGTTGGGGCGCCGGACCAAGAGCATCGCAATATTTAATACTTGCGGCTAAAACTTACGCCATTATTGATGGCAGATATTCACCTGAAATTGCTGATGTAGATCGAGCATTAATTCCAGTTTTGAGACACAGAATTATTCCAAGTTTTAATGCAGAGGCTGAGGGAATTAGTAGTGTAGATATTATTAAACAATTGAATCTAAAGAAATAAAAAATTCTGTGAATTTCGTGAAATTAAACAAAACAATTCAATATATAAGTTTTTCTCTTTTTCTTTTTTTTATACTCACAAAATGTTCCAGTACAAGCCAAGAAGAATCTTTAATCCCAATCGAAGAGAAAGTGGATTTAGATAACTTTGGATTTATTGTTGATTCATTTGATGTTGAAAAAGGGACTGTTGAAAAAAATGAAACACTCGCCGATATTATGATGCCTTCAGATATAGATTATCTATTGATTACCAAAATTTTTGACAAATCTAAACCAACATTTGATTTTAGAAAAATCCAGCCAAAAAAAAAATATTACGTTTATAAAAATAGAGATTCACTAAATTCACTTCATGCATTTATTTACGAAATAAATAAACTAAAATTTGTAAAAGTAGATTTGAAAGATTCCATAGAAACAACTATAATTGAGAGGGAAGTAAAAGCAAGAGAACGAACGATCACTGGAACAATAAATTCCTCACTTTATGAAACGTTGTCGAATCAGAATGCTTCCATTATTCTTGCAGGCGAGTTAGCAGAAATATTTGCATGGCAGATCGATTTTTATACAATTCAAAAAGGGGATCAATTTTTTGCTATTTATGAGGAACTGCTTGTTAATGATACACCAGTCGGTATTGGAGATGTGCTAACAGCTAAATTTCTACATAAAGGCAATCCGTTCAATGCATATCTTTATATTCAGGATGAGAAGAAAGAATATTTTGATGAAGAAGGAAAAAGTCTGCAGAAAAAATTTCTAAAAGCACCACTAAAGTATAGAAGAATAAGTTCTGGTTATTCTGGCAGGCGATTACATCCAATATTAAGAGTATATAAACCGCACAGAGGAATTGATTATGCAGCTGCCATCGGTACTCCTGTTCAAGCTGTTGGAGATGGTATTGTGTTAAGTGTTGGGAGTAATGGTGCAGCAGGCAAAATGGTTAAGATTAGGCATAACAGTGTTTACACTTCTGCATATCTACATCTATCGGGTTATGGTAAATCCATTAGAAGCGGAGCTAAAGTTAAGCAAGGGCAAGTTATAGGTTACGTTGGCAGCACGGGAAGATCAACCGGGCCTCATTTAGATTTTAGATTTTGGAAAAATGGTTCACTTGTAAACTACCTTTATCAAAAATTTCCATCCTCTACAGCAGTTGCTGATAGCAATATGAATAATTTTTTTATTGTTAAGGATAGCTTGGAAGTTAAGTTGAATATTCTCGTTGACTCAGAAATTTAACCATTATTCAGGCACATGTACTAAAAAATATTCATGAGCTGTTTTCCCAATATTTGTTGCTTGCTCAATCGTTAAGTGTAAATCGTTTTCTTCATCACCCTCAGCCCCGGCTTCAATAATTGCCAAATTAGAATTTTTAGACATCTTCACTAAATTATTGCAATAAGCAGTATCACCACCGTAACAAATTGATTTACTGTTATACTCAAACTTAAAACCTAAGGATGGAACTTCGATGGTATTTTTGCCATCATCAGATGGTTCTCTATGATTTACTTTGAAAGGTTTTATTTTAACATTTTTCTTTGTAAAACTTTTGCCGTTATCAATACTTTTTAAAATTATCTTATAAGTTAGTTCACGTTTATAAACACTGTGGAATGCTTTGTAAATACTTTCTATTTCAAGACAACCTTTGGGATAATAAATATTAAGAGGTGTAGTTTTTTTCATAACTGAAAGATAGGTTAAAAGTGACCATACACCACCAACATGATCATGATGACCATGAGAAATAAATATATCGGAGATACCTAAAATCTCTTTTGAAGAATAATCTTTGTTCAGATCACGTAAAATCCCATCACCCGGATCAATTACAAAAGCAGACTTATCTGTTGTAAGAATAATACCTGTAGCTATATTTGGAATTGAACAATAGATCTTAATATAAAAATTACTCTTTTCCCAAGTGAGCGGATATTTTTGCGTAAACTTCTGTTTCATTTATTCATTTCCTGTTCTCACAAGATTCTTTATTTTTACATTTACCAAAAATATTAAAACTGTAACCTTCACTTTCGAACCCTAACTCCTCACAAACCTCATCAACAATTTCTTGAATTTTACTTTTTCTGAACTCTGTTATGTTTCCGCAATTAGTACAAATGAGATGGTCATGATTTTTTCGATTAAAACTTGACTCGTATCTTTTAATACCATCGCCAAAATTTCTCGCTGCAAGCAGATCACACTTCGCCAAAAGTTCTAAAGTATTATAAATGGTGGCTCTAGAAACATTTGATTTTTTTGTCTTCATTAAAATGTATAAATCATCGGCACCAAAATGTCCTTTGTAGTCTAAAGCATAATCTAAAACTTCAAAACGTTCCGTAGTTACTCGATGTTTTTCTCTTCTTAGAAACTTCTTAAATTGTTCGTGCGCAGTCTCTTTTTTCAAACTAATTGCCATTTTTCTTTGAAAAATAAATAATTATTTTCAATCATATGAAATATTTTTAGTTTCCATTAAAATTAACTTTATTAAAAACCTTAATTTGATTAACTTTTGCTAACAAAAATATAATGATCAAATAAGAAAGGATAATAAAAATGAGTAAATCTTTTGAAATAATAGAAAGAGTTGGTATCTCAAACGATTCAGTTTCCGAAGCTATTAAAAAGGTAGTAATGGAAGCTAATACAGAGGGAGGTGTTTCTTGGTTTGAGGCAACCGAACAAAGAGGAAGAGTAACTCATGATGATAAACTTGAGTTTCAAGTAACTGTTAAAATTGGCAGAAAAGTTAAAGACTAATTTACTTTAAGTATACGAGAAAAACCGTCTCCGATGTCTGGTGGACGGTTTTTTTAATAATGAAAATTGGAAAAAGATTATTAGTTAACAATTATCATCCTACTTGAAGCAATCTCTCCATTTACAATTATCTCATATTTGTAAATTCCGCTTTATAAGTTAATCGTACTAAAATGAGCAAAATGCTTACCTGATAACTAATCTCATTAATAATTAGTAGCTAATTCAATTTCATTTAGTGATTTATCTCAATCTTTTTCTAGTTCTATCAGACAAAGTGTCTTGTATTTTAGCTTCTTTTATCAACATTTTGTATATATTTGTAACCAGAAATTAATTAGAAGGAATACTAAAAATGGTTGAAATAGGCAAAAAAGCACCCGCGATTGCGCTCCCGGATGCAGAAGGTAATAAACGTACTTTAAAAGAATTTTTAGGTAAGAAGGTAGTATTATATTTTTATCCCAAAGATAATACTTCAGGATGTACGCCTGAAGCTTGCGATTTTAAAGATGCATTTCCAAATTTTGGTAAGTCTAAAGCTGTAATCATTGGTTTAAGTCCGGATTCGGTTCAAAGTCATAAAAAATTTGCTGAAAAATATGAATTGCCATTTATTCTGTTAAGTGACGAGGATAAAAAAGTACTTGAAAAATATGGTGTTTGGAAAGAAAAAAGCATGTACGGCAGAAAATATATGGGCGTGGAGAGGACAACCGTTTTGGTTGATGAAAAGGGAATTATTAGAAAAATTTATCCTAAAGTAAAAGTTAACGGTCATGTTGATCAAGTAGCCAAAGATCTAAAAGAGATATAATTATGATTTACGTAACAAGAAGAGAAGTATTCAGTTCATCTCACCGATTGCACAATACTGAATTATCTGACAAAGAGAATAAAGAAATTTTTGGTAAGTGTAATAATCCAAATGGGCATGGGCACAACTATACTCTTGAAGTTATTGTGGCGGGTGAAATTGATCCCAAAACCGGTTATGTTATTGATCTGAAAGAACTTAAAACAATTATTCTGGAAAATGTAGTTAAAAAAGTGGATCATAAACATCTAAACCATGATGTAGATTTTCTAGCTGGTAATAATCCAACAACAGAAAACTTTGCCGTGGGTATCTGGAATCAGTTAGTTGATAAGCTACATTCGGGTAAACTTTATTCAATTAAACTTCATGAGACAGAAAACAATTATATAGAATATAAAGGAAATTAATATTTTGAATTTAAAAAAAGTTGAAACAAAAGTTCATTCAATTTTGGAAGAAATTGGTGAAGATCCCCAAAGAGAGGGACTTTTACGAACCCCTGAAAGAGTAGCTAAAGCATATGAGTATTTAACGTCAGGCTATTCAAAAGATATTGGTAAAGTCTTAAATAATGCCATTTTTGAAGAAAAATATGATGAGATGGTAATAGTTAAAGACATTGATTTTTTTAGCATGTGTGAACATCATATGCTTCCTTTTTACGGCAAAGTACATGTTGCATATATTCCTAACGGAAAAATTGTCGGACTGAGTAAAATACCAAGATTAGTAGATGTTTTTGCGCGCAGATTACAAGTTCAAGAAAGAATGACCCAGGAAATTGCTAACGTTATAGACGAATATCTAAATCCAGAAGGTGTAGGAGTTGTTGCAGAAGCTTATCATATGTGTATGATGATGCGTGGAGTAGAAAAGCAGAATTCTTATACTCTTACAAGTGCCATGCATGGCGAGTTTAAAAATGATGCAAGAACAAGGGGTGAATTTTTGGATTTAATTTCTCATAAAAGGATATAGATTTGAATAAAAAAAGTGCTGTTTGGGTAACCGGTGCAAGTACCGGAATTGGCAAAGCGTTAGCTGTTAAATTTGCAAAAAGTAATCATAATGTTATTGCTTCGGCTAGAAGAGTTGAATTAATTGAGCAGTTTATAAATGTAGAGAAGCTAGATGGTAATCTTCTGGCATTTAAGAATAATGTTGCCAACAAAGACGAAGTATTTAGTTTTGTGTCAAAATTACAGAATGAATATAAAATTGACTGCCTAATAAATAATGCTGGGATTTCATCCTTCAAACCTTTTATTAAAAATAGCTTTTCTGATATTGAAGAGATAATTGATACAAATTTAAAAGGTTCTATTTACACCATTAAATCAGTATTACCTCAGATGATAAAAAATAATTCTGGGGTTATAATTAACATTTTATCTGTTGTTGCTAACAAAGTATTTACTAACAGCTCACTTTATTCTGCATCTAAAACTGGATTACAGGCATTTTCAAAAGTTCTTCGAGAGGAATTGAGAGCAAATAATATCAGGATCATCAATATCTATCCGGGTGCAACTTCAACTGAAATTTGGCCAGATAAGGTATTAAACACTCAGTCAGAAAAAATGATGACTCCTGAAAACTTAGCAAACTTTATTTATGATATATATTCTAATTCCCAATATATGAGTCCTGAAGAAATTGAAGTAAAGCCAATTACTGGAGATTTATAAATGAGCTCTAGAAATGTTGCTTTAGTAACCGGTGCCACTAAGGGCATTGGTGAAGCTATTGCATTAAAACTTGCTAAAGAAAATTACGACGTAATAATTTATGGTCGTAATTTACAAAGATTAGAAGCTCTACAAGAAAAACTCAAGAATCTTGGATCAAACACTTTATCTTTTGGCGGGGATGTTGCTGATCATGAATTTGTTAACAATTCAGTCAAAGAAATTTTGTTAAAATATAATAAAATTGATGCCTTGATTAATAATGCAGGAATTGCACATTTCGAATTATTTGTAGACTCAACATTGGAGCAGTTTAAGGAGCAAATTGAAACAAACTTAGTTGGTATCTATAACTTCTGCAAAGCCGTTATAAATAATATGATTGCAGAGAAAAAAGGGACAATAATAAATATCTCATCACTTGCGGGAAAGGTTGGGTTTTCACACGGAACGATGTATGCAGCAACCAAACATGCGGTTATGGGTTTTTCGAGATCATTAATGCAAGAAGTTAGAAAATATGATGTTAGAGTCGTTTCAATTTGCCCTGGTTCTGTAGTAACAGATATGATCATGGACTCACCAATTCACCCTGAAGAAAAACAGGAACTGCTTCAACCTCAAGATATTGCCGAAATTGTTTATACGACGTTAAGGCTCCCAACTCGAGCTCTTATAAGCGAGATAGAAATCCGTCCGAATAATCCCTAAAAATTAAACTAAACATTTATTTCTTTCTTCCGATAGTTGAAAAGGGAAAATGTATATAAATACATTTAAGTGGAATGGGAGAAAATAATTTTAATTATCATAGAGTGCTTTTTACTCTTAGTACATTAAGTACGCCCGAAGATAAGATAAGTTACCTCTACAAGGTAAAAGTAGATGTAAATCGGATAATCCAGTGCTTTACTAGGAGTAAATTTCAATCACTTAAAAAGTATGCGAAAAAAAATATTTTTGCTGAAGATGGTTGCGATGAACTTAGTGAATTCCTGACGAAAGTGATTGGATATTATAATTCACCACTTTATGGCGATAGATACATAAGTGATGAAATATTAAAAAGGCATTTAAAAGAAGAAGTAATTAAGCATGAAAATTTTCTAAAAATTATCGATTCTGATATTGAGTATTGGGTTTCTAAGCGGGAAGAAAAAAATAATTCAGAAAATAAAAATGTTGGCAAAATGGAAAATTTAAAAGAAACAGAAACAGGTATGATTGATGATCAAATTTCTCAATCGGAGAATTCAACATCTATAAGAGAACTGCTCAAAAATAAACAGAAGCTAATTACATGGCGGGGAAGTAATGAAGATTTAATTTACTTTTTTGATCAGCTGTTTGGGCAGCAATTATTAAAAATAAAAAGTTACGATGAAATATTTTCACTCGTCTCCCATTATTTTGTTGATGAAAACGGTGAACCAATAATTGTGGAAAAATCTGCATCAGCAAAAATGAATCTACACGGACCAAAAATACCAGAAGGTTATCAGCGTTATATGAAGAGTATTGAAAAGTTAAAATCGAATAGCTAATTAAAATAAGAAGCTTTCTAACATATTTTGCAATGCCGGTTTTATTAAATTATACCGGCATTACATAATCAATAATTGATTCAACCAAAATTTTAATCTTGAAAATTCCCTTTTTCAGTTTTATTAAATCTTTTACCTCGAGAATTATCTTTTTTATCCCGTGCTGAACTGTTTTTCTCAAATCTTGCTTTCCTTTTTTCACCAAGATTTTTAAAATGATCTTTCCAAATTTGTTTTTGGTCATCATTTAGAATTTTGTTCACATCAAACCACATTTTAACTTTAGATTTATTCAGTTCCGCTCTTATATCATTGCTTTTTTCCGTTAATTTCATCACATCTGGTTCATTTATTCCATTAGAAGCGAATATTTTTTTCAATTCCAGCTGATTTTTTCTTAGTTGGGCATTTGAGTCAATAACTTTTTCTTGATGAGCAAATTTTATTTCATCAAACTTTGTTTCTTGATCTTCTGTTAAATTCAGTTTCTCAATTCCTACTTTGTCACGTCGCATTTTACCTTTTGAATTTTGAGCATATAAATCTGTAATAAAGACAAATCCAATTGTCAAAATTAAAATTGCGCTAAATAACTTTTTCATTTTTCCTCCAATTTATGTTATGTTGATTTTGCATATTTGACAATGTGAATTTTCAAATGGTTTAATCTCTCGCAAATTAAACCTATCTGTCCGGCACTTTGTCTAATAGATTGCTAAAGGATTATAATGGATAAAGAAAAAGAGATTGAGTTAGTTAAAAAATTTATTGAAGGTGATGAGAGTGCATTCAATAAACTTATTCATTATTATCAAAAGATAATTTATTGGCATGCACGCAGAATGATAGGAAATCACTTAGATGCAGATGAAGTAACTCAGCAAGTGATAATTGTTCTATATAAAAAATTTAATACATTTAGATTTAATTCAACTTTAAAAACTTGGATTTACAGAATAACACAGACGAGATGTTTGAATTTTATTAAGAGACAGAAATTGAGACAATTTTTTAATATTGATGAAATAAACGTTAAAGAACTAAATAGCAATGAAGATATAATTCTTAACTATGATGATAAAGAAAAGCTTGAAAGACTGAACAGAGTCCTAAATAAATTACCTATAAAACAAAGGGAAGTTTTTGTCTTTAGACATTTTGATGAATTAACGTATGAAGAAATTTCAGAAATTACCAATAAAAGTGTTGGTGGATTAAAAGCAAATTACTTTCACGCTTCAAAGAAAATATTTGAGATGATGCAATATGAAAAATAATAACGACATATTTATTAAGTATTTGGATGATCAGCTTTCCGCTGACCAAAGGAAAGAATTTGAGCGAAGTTTAAATGAAGATCAAAATTTTAAATTAGATTTTGAAAAGTATGCTCAAATTTTTCAATCAACAAAAGAAACAATTGAAGTTGATGAGAGATACTTCCAGACTTTATTGCCGCATGCTCGTGAGAGAATGCAAAAGAGCTTACCCAATTATTTTGTTAAACTGGCTTATATTTTGCCTGTTTTAATGCTTGGAATATTCTTTGTCTATCTGTTTAATACAAATTCGCCCGAAATAGATGAAAGCTTAACAAATATTTCTGAATTATTAGAAACAGATGATAGTGTATACGATGAAGACTTAAAGAACGTTTTAATCTTCAACAGATACTCCAATTTAGACGATCAAATTTTAGAAATTTATTTTGATGATTACTTGGAGATGGATGAAACACTATTTGAATATCTGGAATCAAATTTAGCAGCAAATGAAATCAGCAATTCATTTCTAGAAGAACTTTCTGAGAATGAATTCAGTACAATTTATAATGAACTAGAGAATAAAAAAATTGCAGGTGAAAAATGAAAAAAGTAATCCTTCTATTGTTATTAATGTCTATTTCAATAGTATACGCACAAAAAGACAATAAAAGAGGTGATAAACATTTCAGTAAAAAATTTGAAGAGCTTCAAAAAATAAAATTAATTGAAACTCTTAATTTAGATGAAGAATCAACTCTTAAATTTTTTGCTAGGCGTAATGATCATAATAATAATGTTAAAAAGATAAAAAAAGAGGAAGAACAAATTGTTCTTAAGATGGAAGAAATTCTTAATTCTGAAGGAAACAATGAGCAGTACGAAAAATTATTGAACGAAGTTATTAATAATGAAAATAAACTTTTTAAAGAACATTCAAGGTTTATTAAATCTCTCGATGATGTTTTAACTAAAGAACAAATAGTTAAAATGGTATTATTTGAAAGACGATTTAGAGAGAATGTTAAGGATTTGTTGATTGAAAAGGGGAGAAAAAGATTTTTCAAAGATAGACCTGAATAAAAACCAACTTCAAATAATTTTAACGGAACATTTTTTCACTCAAATTGTTTACTTTTTGAGCATACCCAATTAGATAGATTGTATTAAATATATTGCATTTTTTATTTCATAACTATATCTTTGTGCTAGTTTTTGCGGAAGTGGTGAAATTGGTATACACGCTATCTTGAGGGGG